>NZ_LOYP01000051.1:0-130989 GCF_001526365.1 Burkholderia sp. MSMB1835 | reverse complement strand
GCGCTCGGGCCGTCAAGTCCAGACCGTTCCGCTACACCGTTCGATACTTGACTCGGAACCTTAACTGAACGGCATTAGGCCTCGAAGGCCGCCTTTCCGTTTGCGCTTACGATCCCCACACCTGCATCTCGTCGAGCGAATAACCCCACTGCGTCGCCCGCTTCGTGCCGAGCATCCGCACGTAACGCCCCTGCCCGTTCAGGTTCGGCAACGTCACGTGCCCGTACGACACGCCGTTGTTCGTCGAGTAGATCGTCGTCCAGTTCGCGTTGTCGTTCGACGTCTGGATCTGATAGACGAGCGCGCCCGCATCCCAGTACAGATCGATGCTGCTGATCGTCTTCGTCGCACCGAGATCGACGGAGATCCATTGCGGATCGACGCCCGCGCCTTCCGGCGAATCCCAGCGCGTGCTCGTCGTGTTGCCGTCGAACGCCTTGTCGGCCGTCAGCGACGCGTCGTAGCTCGCGGATGCGGCGGCCGGACGGCCTTGCGACAGCAGCGTCAACTGCTTGGCGGCCGGGCCGCCGTAGTAGTTCGCGCCGAGTTTCGCCTTCGTCGTGTCCGCATTCACGCCGAACTGCGACAGGCTCCAGCGCTGGCCGGTCGTCACGTCGCCGACGTAGAGCTGATAGCCGCCCGCCGTCGTCGACGAGAAAAACAGGTAATTCGTACCACTGACAGGCGCCGGGTCCGAGTTGTTGCTCATGCAGTCGTTGAGCGCCAGCGCACTCGGCGTCGAGGCCGGGTCGGCCGTCTTCGCATAGATCTGGTCGGCTCCGCCGCTGTCCTTCCAGCGCGCGTAGTACACCATGCCGTCCGCACGCACGATCGGGTAGTACGTCTGCAACCCGGCCGGACGATCGAACACGGCGGTCGCACCGGTCGCGATCGTGCGCTTCATCAGCCCCATGTTCGAGCCGGTGCCCGTCGCGTAGTACACGGCGCTCGCGTCCGGCGCGAGGAACGGCATCGAGTATTCGGCGCCGGCTGGCGCGTTCGTCAGGCTCACGACGGACGTGAACACCGGCCCCGCGCTCGTGTACGACAGCGTCGCCTGCTTGACGTCGCCGTTCTGCTTGAACACGAGCGTCTTGCCGTCCGCGCTGAACTTCGGGTCTTCGTTGCGGGTGGCACCCGTGCTGTTCGTCATGTTGACGGGCGGCGTGCCGGCGCCGAACTGCAGCATGAACACGTTCCATGCGCCGTTGCGGATGCCCATGAACGCGAGCCACTTGCCGTCGGGGCTGAACACGCCGTTCATCGGATCGGTGATGCCCCACGCGCTCTTGCTGAGTTGCGTCAGCGTGCGGGCCGAAAAATCGTAGAGGAAAAGCTGGCTCGTGCCGTCGCCGTACTTGACGTAGCTGTGATAGACGAGCTTGCCGGTCAGCGCGGCGGGAAACGTCGCGTTCGGCTGGGCGGCGGGATTGTTGACGCAGGCTGCGGCGGCCACGCCGCTGAACAGGTTGAGGGCGATGCCGGCCACGAGGCCGGCGACGAGGGTCTTCGATTTCACGCTGGATGCTTCCGGGTAAGGTGGGGACGCCGCTGACGAGGACCCGCGCGGCACGCGTGGGCGTCACGGATCCGCCGTCGGGCAGCGTGAATTCCGTATCGGTCGGACATCGGGAACAAAACTTGCGGCAGTGTGCCTTCTGGTCAGACGAAAGAAAAGGATCAGAGCGCGCTTAAAACATACGGATCAGCGATTTAGGGCGCGCTTGCACGTGACGGCTGCCGTACTACTCTTTGTCATCTAGGTCCAACGCCGGGAGGACACGCATGAAGCGTTATGCGGTGCTGGCGCAGACGATTGCCGACGCGATCCGGCGCGGCGATCTGGCGCCCGGCGCGCGCATTCCTACCGTGCGCGCGGCATGCCGCGCGTATCGCGTCAGCCCGTCCACGGTGTTTCGCGCGTACTACGCGCTCGAAAGCGAGGGCCTGATCGTCGCGCGGGCGCGCTCCGGTTATTTCGTTGCGAACCTCTCGGACAAGCACGTGCGGTTCGGCCGCGATCCCCCGCGCAAGCCGGGCGCCGCGCAAACCGGCGACGACGATGCGCTGTTCCGCCTGCTCGACTCGCTCAAATGCGACGACATCGTGCCGCTCGGCTCGGCATTCGCGAGCTATTCGCTGTTCCCGATGAGCAGCCTGTGGCGCTACGTGGCGTCGGCCGCCCGCAACATGGACCGCACGAAACTGCTCGCGGGCCTGCCGCCCGGTAACGAAGCGCTGCGCCGCCAGATCGCGTTGCGTTATCTGAACGCGGGCGCATCGTTGCCGCTGGAGGAAATCGTGATCACGACGGGGGCGACCGAAGCGCTGACGCTCAGCCTGCAGGCGCTGACGCGCCCGGGCGACATCGTCGCGATCGAACGGCCCGCATTCCACGCGGTGCTGCAGGCCGTCCAGTGCCTGCACCTGAAGGCCGTCGAGATTCCGGTCGACCCGCGCACCGGCCTCGACCTCGACGCGCTCGCCGAGGCGCTCGACACGCATCCGGTGCGGGCGTGCTGGTTCATGACGTCGTTCCACAACCCGACCGGCGCGACGCTGACCGACGAGCGCAAGCGCGCGCTGATCGACCTGCTCGCGTCGCGCGGCGTGCCGCTGATCGAGGACGACGTGTACGGCGAACTGCAGTTCGGCACGGCGCCCACGCGCCCGGCGAAACTGTACGACGACAGCGGGCTCGTCCTGCATTGCGGGTCGTTCTCGAAATGTCTCGCGCCCGGGTTCCGGATCGGCTGGGTCGCGGCCGGCCGCTTCGTGCGGCAGATCCGCCAGGCCAAGGGCGCGAGCGCGCCGGCCGCCGACGTACCGGCGCAGATGGCGATTTCGAGCTACCTGCGCGACGGCGCATACGATCGTTTCCTGCGCAAGCTGCGACGCAATCTCGCCGCGCACCAGGCGCAGATGCTCTCGGCCGTGCGCGCGTATTTTCCGGCCGACACCGAAGTGTTCGCACCGCGCGGCGGGTATTTTCTGTGGATCGAACTGCCGCCGCACATGGATGCGATGCACCTGTTCGACGACGCGATGGAAAGCGGCGTCAGCATCGCGCCCGGCCCGATCTTTTCTGCCACCGGCGGTTTCCGCCGCTATCTGCGACTCAACTACGGGCGCCCGTGGACACCGGCCGTCGAGCGCGCGCTGGAGACGCTCGGCACGCTCGCGTCCCGGCAGCGGCACGGCGGCTAGCATGAGACGGGCGGCACGAAACGTGCGGCACGCGACGCGCGACATGCGCCTTGCGTTTCACGCGCGAACGACCAAAAATGAAGCGGCAGGCAGCCGCGGACGAACGGGTTCCACGCGTCCGATGTTATGGAGAATCAAATGCACACCGTATCCAGACGACCGCCGATGTGTCACCCGACGATGGCGCCCGCCGGTCGCTGACATGCGCGTCCTGCCCAACCGAAGCGTCCGCGCGCGCGATGCCTGGCGTGCCGTGCTGAACGCGCGCGCCGAATCGCGGCACGCGACGTGCTGCCGCTGCCGCGAATGCGGTTTCGTGGCGTTCCGCGCGCTCGAGCATTGCCCCGTCTGCGGTCAGTGGAACTGGCCGTTCGAACCGATTCGCCGCACGCCGGCCGACGCGCGTGCCGCACATGCGCCGCGGTCGTTCCATACATGGTCATCGCGCGTCGCCCGCACGCTGCGCAACGCGGCTTCCCAGCGGCCGCGCGCATCGAGCGCGCCGATCCTGAGCATCCTCACGCTCGTGCTGCTGGTCGGCGGCTACGTGACGGTCGACCAGACCTGCAAGGCCGATCCCGCTTGTCGCGGATCCGCTGCGCCGGCCGCCGTCGCGACCGGAGCCGTACTTCAGGCGTCGAACGAGCCATTGATACCGGTCGTGCCGGCACCCGTCTACCCGTTTCATTCGACCGATGAAACACGGGTGGCAGCCAATCCGCCACAGACCAATCCGCAACCGGCCGCCCCGTTCGCCGGCAAACCCGCGCGCAGGATGGCGGTTGCGCAAGCCGCGCCGTCGTTGCGCGCGCCCGACCGCATGCGCACCGGCGCAGTCCGCGTGGCCGACTGGAAAGGCGGCCGCGACGTCGCCCATCGCACGCGCGCGATCCGCCGCGTCAGCCTGCACACCGGGCGGACCCGCCGCGCCGCAGCGAGCAACGCCGAAATCGCGAAGCTCTATCGCGGCCACTGAGCGCGCGATCCAGACCCGCGCGCCCGTCGATTCGATTTTCTAAACCGCCCGTCACAAGACCTCGTTTGTGTCGCGCCCGACGTACGACGTTCAATGGATCATTCCCGCGCCGGCGCGTATCGCACGCCGGCCGTCCGATCCCCCGAACGGACTCCGTCGATGAATGCACTGCAGCTCGTGACCCTGGCCGCCATCTGGCGCGCGTCCGCTCGCCGCATTGCCTCCCCCGCCTTCGCGCCCGCAACGAAAACGGGCGGCCCGTTTCCGGCACCGCCCGCTTCGTGTCGCGCGTGTCGAACGCTAGCGCATCACGCCGCCAGCAACCCGTGCGGGTCGATGACGAATTTGCGCGGCGCGCCGCCGTCGAACTTCTTGTAGCCTTCCGGCGCCTGGTCGAGCGAAATCACTTCGACGTTGACGATCTTCGCGATCGGCAGCCGGTCGAACAGGATCGCCTGCATCAGGTTGCGGTTGTACTTCAGCACCGGCGTCTGCCCCGTGAAGAACGAATGCGACTTCGCCCAGCCGAGGCCGAAGCGGATGCTCAGGCTGCCGTGCTGCGCGGCCTTGTCCTTCGCGCCCGGATCGTCCGTCACGTACAGGCCCGGGATGCCGATCGCGCCGGCCGGGCGCGTGATTTCCATCAGCGAGTTCAGCACCGTCGCGGGCGCTTCCTCCGAATGGCCCGACGAGCCGTGGCCGTGCGCCTCGAAGCCGACGCAATCGACCGCGCAGTCGATCTCCGGCACGCCGAGGATCTGCGCGATCTGCTCGCCGAGCGACGCGTCCTTCGACAGGTCGACCGTCTCGAACCCCATCGCCCGTGCGTGCGCGAGGCGCTCCGCGTTCATGTCGCCGACGATCGTCACGGCCGCGCCGAGCAGGCGCGCCGACGCGGCGGCCGCCATCCCGACCGGGCCCGCGCCCGCGATGTAGACCGTCGAACCGGGCTTCACGCCCGCGCTCACCGCGCCGTGATAACCGGTCGGCAGAATGTCGGACAGGCAGGTCAGATCGCGGATCTTCGCCATCGCCTGATCGCGATCCGGGAATTTCAGCAGGTTGAAATCGGCATACGGCACGAGCACGTACTCGGCCTGGCCGCCGATCCAGCCGCCCATGTCGACGTAGCCGTACGCGCCGCCGGCACGCGACGGGTTCACGTTCAGGCACACGCCCGTATGCGTGTCCTTGCACATCGCGCAGCGCCCGCAGGCGACGTTGAACGGCACCGACACGAGATCGCCGATCTTCAGCGTCTCGACGTCCGGGCCTACTTCGATCACTTCGCCGGTGATCTCGTGACCGAGCACGAGGCCGACCGGCGCGGTCGTCCGGCCGCGCACCATGTGCTGGTCGGAGCCGCAGATGTTCGTGCTGACGACTTTCAGGATCACGCCGTGGCCGATCGCGCGACCGCTCGGGTCGACCATCTTCGGATAATCGATTTTCTGGACTTCGACCTGGCCCGGCCCAAGATAGACGACACCTCGATTGCTGCTCATCGTATTGTCTCCATGTCTCGTTGGATGGCGCCGCGGCGCGCCGGCCCTTGCGGCGCACGCGCAACGTGCTGTTCGAGAGTAGTCCGGGAGGCAGGGGGGCCGATGTCTCAAACGCGACACGCGTTTGATCCGGGCCGACATCGGCGCCCCGGGATACGCGTGCATGCGGATCCCGCACGTCGCGCCCCGTTTTTGGCAAAATCTGACAAGACAAATCGATAACGCAGTTGGCCTAGTACTCATCCAATATCAATACGCGGCCACGCTCCGTAGTATCCCCGACGCTCCACGCGCCCATCGGCGCGCCAATCCGTCGAGGGTGAAAATTCGTCCCATCCACCGCATCCCGCACCACGCCGATTCCGCCGCCGCGCCGGCGATCTCAGGGCGGCCGCTCCCGTTACACGACACGTCTCGTCCACGGCATCGCGCCGCCCGCACCGGTTGCATGGCGCACTGGGCAGGCCTCCCGGTCTGGCGCATCGGCGCCGCGCTGTTGATGCCGGGCATTGCGCACGCATTGCCGCCCAGCGCCGGGCAATCGATGCGTGACATCGAGGCCACACGCCCCACCCTGCCCGCCGACTCGCCGCCCGATCTCGCGATCCCGCCGCCGCCCGACGCGAAGCCGCCGCCGCCCGGCGACGACGCCGGGCCGCGCGTGCGGGTGCAGGCATTCGCGATCGGCGGCAATCGTGCGTTCGGCGCCGAACGGCTGCAACCGCTTCTCGCGGATCTCGTCGGCCGCGAACTGAGCTTCGACGAACTCCGGCAAGCCGCCGACCGGATCTCCGCGTATTACCGCGAACACGGCTACGTGCTCGCGCGCGCCTACCTGCCGCGGCAGGACATCGACAGCGGCGTCGTGCGCATCGACGTGCTCGAAGGCCGTTACGGCGCCATCGAACTGAACAACCGCTCGCGCGTGCTGGAAGGCGTCCTGCGCCGGCCGCTCGCCGCCCTCCGGCCCGGCGACGCCGTGCGGGGCGACGCGCTCGAGCGCAGCCTGCTGCTGCTCGACGATCTGCCGGGCGTTACCGCGAAGGGCACGCTGCGTCCGGGTGCGCAAGCCGGCACGACCGATCTCGCCGTCGACGTCGAACGCGGCCGGTTCGCATCGGGCTCGCTCGATGTCGACAACTACGGCGACCCGCTCACCGGCCGCTATCGCGCGACCGGCAGCGTCGACGTCAATGCGCCGCTGCGGCTCGGCGATCAGTTCACGCTGCGCGGGCTGACCAGCGACGCGCGCCAGCGTTATTACCGCGTGACCTATCAGTTGCCCGTCGGCCCGGCGTCGACCCGGCTCGGCGTCGCGTATTCCGACATGGGCTACCGGGTCGGCGGAAGCTTCGACGATCTCGACTATCACGGCCGTGCATCGGTACAAAGCGTATCTGTCGCGCAACCGCTGCTGCGCAGCCGCCGCGCGAACGTCAACGCGCAGCTGCTCTATGAGAACAAGCGGCTGCACGACGACTACGACGCACTGGACGTGCACGGCGCGAAGCGCATCCGCATGGGGTCGTTCGGCATCAGCGGCAACAACCAGGACGACTGGTTCGGCGGCGGCCGCAGCAGTGCGTCCGTGACGTTCGGCATTGGCCGGATGAGCGGCAACGATCCGCTCGAATTCGATTCGCTCGCGAAAACCCACGGCCGCTTCGCCAAGCTGAACGTCAACGCATTGCGGCTGCAGGCGCTCACCGCACGGTTTCAGCTCTACGTGCAGTTCAGCGCGCAACTGGCGTCGCGCAATCTCGACTCGTCGGAAAAATTCAGCCTTGGCGGCCCGTACGGGGTACGTGCATACGGACTCGGGGCGGGCAGCGGCGACCAGGGCTGGCAGGCCAGCGCGGAACTGCGCTATCTCGCCGCGCCGGGCTGGCAGGTCAGCACTTTCGTCGATACGGGGCGCGTGCAGCTCAACAAGCAGCCGTGGAACCGGGAGCGCAACACGTTGCAATTGTCGTCGGCCGGCATCGGCGTCGGCTGGTACGGCGCAAGCCGGCAGGTCAACGTCGCGGTTGCGCGACCGCTCGGCGGGTCCGACGAGGTGGCCGCGATCACGCGGTCGCCAGGTGTGTGGCTCCAGGCGACCCAGTACTTCTGAGTCGCCCGGCGCCAACGGCCGGCCCGGCAGCGCCGCGGGCCGGCAACCGTGCGGCGGTGCAGCGTGATCGTCCGCCGCATGAAGCGGAAATTCCTTCCGCGCCATGATTCATCAATTAGGTTTACTGATGAATTGAAGATACTCATCACCGAGGAAACGAAAACGATGAACAAGACCTACGCATTGGTATGGAATCACGCACAAGGGTGCTGGAACGCGGTCGGGGAAACCGCGCGCCGCCGCGGCAAAACCGGCGGCACCAAACTCGTCGCGGCCGGCGTCGTATCGCTGCTCGGCGTCGCCGCCCTGCCCGCGCATGCGCTGCCCACCGGCCAGGCCGTCGTCGCCGGCCATGCCAACATCGCGACCTCCGCCGACGGCAAGACCATGTCCATCAACCAGCACTCCGACAAGCTGATCACCAACTGGCAGGACTTCGGCGTCGCCGGCGGCGAGCGCGTGTCGTTCCAGCAGCCCGGCAGTACGTCGATCGCGCTGAACCGCGTGATCGGCACCCGCGGCAGCCAGATCGACGGCCGCATCGACGCGAACGGCAAGGTGTTCCTCGTCAACCCGAACGGCGTGATGTTCGGCGCCGGTTCGCAGGTCAACGTCGGTAGCCTCGTCGCGTCCACGCAGAACCTGTCCGATGCCGACTTCCTCGCCGGCAACTACCGCTTCGCCGGCACGTCCGCCGCCTCGATCATCAATGCCGGCCACATCACCGCGGCCGACGGCGGCAGCGTCGCCCTGCTCGGCGCGCGCGTGTCGAACGCCGGCGTGATCCACGCGAAGCTGGGCCGTATCGCGCTCGGCGCCGGCAACGCATTCAAGGTCAACTTCGACGGCAGCGACCTGCTCAGCGTGCAGGTCGACGGCGGCGCCGTCGACGCGCAGGCGAGCAACGGCGGCCTGCTGAAGGCCGACGGCGGCGAGGTGCTGATGACGGCGCGCGCCGCCGGCAATCTGCTGCATGCGGTGGTCAACAACGACGGCACCATCGAGGCGCGCGGGCTGAGCAGCCACGGCGGACGCATCACGCTCGACGGCGGCACCGTGTACGCCGGCGGCACGCTGGATGCGAGCGCCACGGCAGGCAACGGCGGCGAGGTCGCGACGCGCGGCACGCAGGTTCGCGTCGCCGGCGATGCCACGGTCGACACGCGCGGCGCGAACGGCCGCTCGGGCACGTGGAAGATCGACACGGCGAACGCGCGCGTCGCCGACGACGCGAACGCGACGATCGGCGCGGCGACGCTGTCGCGCAATCTCGGCACCACGCCGGTCGAACTGACGAGCACCGACGGTGCGCTGACGACCGACGGCGCGATCGGCTGGAACAGCGACCACGGTCTGACGCTGACGTCCGTGCGCGGCGACGTGAAGCTCGGCAAATCGCTGACGACGAGCGGCGCGAACGCTCGGATCGCAGTCAACGCCGCACGACGCATCGACGTCAACGACAGGGTCGCGCTCACGGGCCGCAACGCCGGCCTCGCGCTGAACTCCGGCAACGGGCATGCGTTGAACGGCAACGCGGCCGTCACGCTGTCGGGCGCGAATGCGTCGTTCAGCGCGAACGGTCAGGCTTATCGCGTGATCCACAACGTCGATCAATTGCGTTCGGTGGATGCGGACCTGAACGGCCGTTACGTGCTCGGCAATGCGATCAAGGGTAGCGGTGCGTTCCGCAGCATCGGCGGCGACGCGACGTTCGCCGGCACGTTCGACGGCCTCGGCAACGCGATCTCCGGCTTGTCCGTCTACAACAGCGGGCCGTTCGTCGGCCTGTTCGCGGTCAACAGCGGCACGATCGCCAACTTGACGCTCGATTCGGTGTCGGCACGCGGAACCTCGAACTATCGCGGGCCCGTGACGGTCGGCTCGCTGGTCGGCGCGAACGTCCAGGGCACGCTGTCGAACGTGCACGCGCGCGATGTCTCCGTCACGAGCAGCGGCGCGCGCGGCAACGTCGCGGGCGGCCTCGTCGGCCTGAACCTGAGCGGCACGATCGACCGCGCGTCGGTGTCGGGCGACGTCCAGGGCGACCGCTACACGACCGCCATCGGCGGGCTCGTCGGCGAGAACGTCACGTCGCCGGGCGGGTGGCTCGGCAACGCGACGATCACCCGCAGCCACGCCGACACGAGCGTCACCATCGACGCCGCCGGCACGCTGCCCAACAACGGCGCGACCGGCATCGGCGGTCTCGCCGGCGTCAACAGCGGCGATATCCGCGAGTCGTCGAGCCGGGGGGATGTCTACGTCAGGGAATCCAGCTCGGCCGTCGGCGGTTTCGTCGGGCGCAATACCGGCACGATCAGCGGCGCCGACGCGGCCGTCCTGGTTTCCGCCGGCACGGCCAGTACCGCTGGCGCGCTGGTCGGTGTCAATGCAGGCGCGATCGACACATCGCGCGCAAGCGGCCGCGTCTCGGCCGGTGTGCAGAGCACGGTGGGCGGCCTGGTCGGCCGCAACACCGGCCGCGTGACGGCATCGGTCGCATCCGGCGACGTCGGCACCGCGACGGGCGGCATCGCGGGCGGCCTCGTCGGCGCGAACGAGGGGCTCATCGACGGCTCCAGCGCATCCGGCGACGCCCTTGCGGCAAATAACGGCGTTTCCGGCGGGCTCGTCGGCATCAACAGCGGCCGCATCCATGCGTCCAATGCCTACGGCGACGTGGCGGCACGCGAGACCGGCGGCGTCGCGGGCGGGCTCGTCGGGATCAACCGGGGCCGCATCGACGCGTCGAACGCGAACGGCGACGTCGTGGCCTTTGCGAACGCCGTGGCCGGCGGCTTCGTCGGCCGCAACGCATCCGGCGGCACCATCGACGGATCGAGCGCACGCGGGTACGTCAGCGGCATGGCCGCCGAAACGGTCGGCGGTTTTGCCGGCGTCACCGAGGCCAATTCGACGATCACCGCATCTTCCGCGCATGGCACGACGCGCGGCGGCGCGAACGGCAAGGTCGGCGGCTTCGTCGGCATCAACGGCGGCCGCATCGCGGACGTCAACGCATCCGGCACGGTGTCGGTCCGCGCCAACGCCGAAGCCGGCGGTCTGGCCGGCCGGAATACCGGAACCATCGAATCGTCATGGGCGAGCGGCAACGTCACGGCCGTCGATGCGAGCCAGGCCGGCGGCCTGGTCGGGTTCAACAGCGGCACGGTGCGAAGCTCGCGTGCATCGGGCGCCGTCGTGGCCGGCGACAAAGCCAACGTCGGCGGCCTCGTCGGCAACAATGACCGCGGTACGATCGAGTTGTCCGACGCGAGCGGCGACGCCACGGGCGGCTGGAACGCGCGGGTCGGCGGCCTGGTGGGCAGCAACGGCGGCAGGATCAGCCAGTCGTCGTCGTCCGGCACCGTGAGCGGCAACATGTTTGCGTTCCTCGGCGGCATTGCCGGGACGAACTTCGGCACGGCGCAGGCGTCGTCGACCAGCAGCCGGATCGCCTACACGCAGGGCTACGATCAGCAATACGGCGGCCTGGCGGGACTCTCGGTCACGTCGATGCGGGGCAATACCGTGTCCGGCGAAGCGGTGAACGTGCCGCTCGTGGGTCGCACGCTCGGCGGCTTCTGACCGTGACCTGGCGCGGGCGGGCAGTCTGACCGCCCGCCTGCGCGCGCGGGAACGACGAGGCGCTCGTTCGTTCCCGCGCATCGCGTCGTGGCGCACGACGGTCGCACGTGCAAGCTCGCACGGTTGGGGCGCGCCACCATGTACGACTCGCCACTGCCCGTCCGCTACCTTCTCGCCACTTCCCTCTAGCGCCCCGCCGACCTCCCCTACCCGCCCTGATTCTCCCGAACGATCGCCGCGGCAGCCGCATCGGCCTCGCTCGCCACGCCGTCGTGCACGCGCGTGCTGACGGCAGGCGTCGGCGGTTCGCTGTCGAGCGCATGGCCGTTGCGATCGTGCGTGTCGACCGTCACGCGCATCGACAGCCCGACCCGCAGCGGATGCGCGGCGAGATCCTTCGGCTCGATCGCGATCACGACCGGCACGCGCTGCACGACCTTGATCCAGTTGCCGGCGGCATTCTGCGACGGCAGCATCGAGAACGCGCTGCCCGTACCCGCCGAAAACCCCTGCACGCGGCCGCGATAGACGATGCGGGCCCCGTAGAGATCCGATACGACTTCGACCGGCTGCCCGACGCGCATGTGGCGAATCTGCCCTTCCTTGAAATTCGCGTCGATCCACAACCGGTTCAGTTGCACGATCGACATCAGCGGCACGCCGGGCCCGACCTGCTGGCCGACCTGCACCGAGCGTTGCCCGATCGTGCCGTCGACGGGCGCGACGATCGTCGTGCGCTTCAGGTTCCGGTAGGCGAGCTTGAACTGCGCGGCCGCCTGCACGACGGCCGGGCTTTCGTCGACGGGCAGCTTGCTGCCGAGCGCGCGCGCCGCGTCGAGCTGCGCCTGCGCGGCGGCGAGGTTGGCCTGCGCGCCGGCCACCGCCGCGCGGGCGCGCGCCAGTTCCTCGGGCGCGACGATCTCGACCGACGCGCCCGAACGCGCGGCCAGCGCGCGCTGCGCGAGCTGCAGGTCGGCCCGCCGCGCGTTCACCGCTTCGACGTACATCGTGTTCGAGATCTTCGCGTTCGCGACCTGCCGTACGGCCTGCACGAGTTGCGCCTTCGCCTGCGCGAACGCGACGGACGCCTCGGCATCGTCGAGCCGCACGAGCGTCTGCCCCGCGCGCACGACCTGCGTATCGGCGACCAGCACGTCGGTCACGGCGCCCGGAATCTGCGCGGCGACCTGCACGATGCTGCCCGCGACATACGCGTCGTCGGTGTCTTCGTAGTATCGCTGGCTCAAAAACCAGAACGCGAGCCATGCGAGCGCGGCCGCGAGCACGATCGCGAAGAACACCAGGAAGCGCTTGCGGCGTGTCGCGCGGCGCGCGTCGAGCGCCGGGTCGTCGTCGAGTGCGGCCGGCGGCGCGGCGGTATGAAGGTTGTCGTGATGCATCAGTCGCTTTGCGTAACGATCAGGCGGTCATGCTGAAACAGCGGAATGGCCGGCGTCGCGGGCGGGTCGGCCGCCGGGTTCGCGGACGCGGTACGGGTCGAAGCGGGTGCGCCGCGAGGCGGCGGGGCGTTGTTCGCCGCGGCCGCATTCGACATACGGCTCGCCGCATCGCGCGATGCGACACCGATGGCCGACGTGCCGCCGGATCCGGCGGCCTGCCGCGCGGCCCCGGCCGCCGAACGCGTATCGGGCGGCGGCGCCGACGCAGCCGCCCGGCTCACGCTCGCCGTCGCCGCCGTCGCCGTCGCCGCCGTCGCCGGTCCTCGCTTCGCCGCGCCGCCGCGCGCTTGACCAACGGCCGGCGTCGATGCCGAAGCGGACGCCGACGCCCCGCCCCTCGCATCGAACCCGCCGCCCAGCGCGCCGATCAACCCGACCTGCAGCGTCCGCTGCTTGCCGAGCAACGCGATCATCTGCGCGCGCTCGTCGATCAGCGTGAGATCCGCGACATCGACGTCCTTCTGCATCAGCACGCCGCGCCGATGGCGATCCGCCGCGATCTGCACGATCTTCTGCGCGGCCGCGACCGCGTCCTGCTGCTGCGCGACGAGCGTCTGCGACGTCTGCAGCGACGTGACGAGCTGCGCGACCTGCCCGAGCGCATCGTCGACGGTCTTGTTGTACAACCCGATCGCGACGTCGGCCTGCGCGACGTCCGCGCCGAGCTTCGCCTTCAGCCGGCCGCGATCGAAGATCGGCAGCGAGATCGCGGGGCCGACGGAGCCCGCGAGCGAATCGCGCGAGAACAGCGATGCGGGCGTCAACGCGAACACGCCGCCGAGCGCGACGAGGTTCACGTCCGGATAGAACTGCGCGCGCGTCGAGTCGGCATTCGCGAACGCGGCTTCGACCCGCAGCCGCGCGGCAACGATGTCGGGCCGGCGACCCAGCAAATCGGCCGGCAGCCGGGCCGGCAGCGCACCGCCCGTGAACGCGCCGACGCGCGGCCGCTGCAGCGCGAGCCCGCGCTCCGGGCCGCGGCCCGACAGCACGCCGAGCTGCAGTTGGGCGAGCTTGATCTGCTCGTCGTTCAGCGCGATCTGTTCGAGCAGGCGGCTGCGCTTGATCGATGCGTCGCTGGCGTCGTACGCGTTGTCGAGACCGCGCGCGGTGCGCTCGCGCAGCACGGCCGTCACGCGCTGGCTGATCTTCAGTTTCTGCTGCAACAGGTCGCGCACCGCGTACGCCTGGTCGAGCTGGCAATACACGGTGACGATCGCGACGGCGAGCGTGAGCCGCACCTGTTCGGCCTCGACGCCGGCCGCGTCGCGCAACGACATCAGGCTCTTCGTCGCCGCGCGGTTCTTGCCCCACAGATCGAGCTGGTAGTTCAGCCCGACGAAGACCGACGACGGCGACACGTTCGGATCGCCGAAGATCTGTACCGGCACGCGATAGCCGCCGGCCGTCACGTCGGCGATGTCGCCGGGCTTCGGCATCCGCGCGCGGCTGATCGTCGCGCCGGCCGTGCCCGTGAGGCCCGTCAGCGAATCGAACTGCTGAAGTTGCGCCTGCGCGATCCGCAGCCGCGCCTGCGCGACCTGCAGATCGGGATTGTTCCGCGATGCCTCGGCGACCAGATCGTCGAGTTGCGGATCCTGTAGCTGCTTCACCCAGTCGGGCGCCGGCCACGCGCCGTTCGCGCCCGGGCCGGCGGTATGCACGAGCGCATCGTCGGCCGGCGCGCGCAGCGACAGCGCCGGCAGGAAGCCCGACGGCATGCAGCCGCCCAATGCGAGCAATGCCGCGGCCGCCGCGATCGACCAACCGCCCTTCGCGCCACGCGGCGAACCCGCCGCTTGCCTCATCCGCCGCATCGTCACCCCTGCCGAACGTGCCGCGCCCGTGCGGCCAGACGCGGCCGCGTGCGCTCGAGCGGGCCGAGGCGGCCGAACAGGCCGTCCGCGACGCCGAACAGGATGCCGGCCAGCTTCGCGCGCTTGTCGCGCTCGACGAGCGCGATCTGCACGACCTGCCACACGGTCAGCAGATTCGGCACGAGCGCCACCGGAAAGCGCAGCCCGTACTGCATCCCGAGCTGCACCGCATTGCGCGCGCTGTAGTAGCGCCGTTGCCACGAGTGATTCATCGACGTCATTTCGAAAGGGCCGATCGCATGCCGCCGTTTCGCGCCGATCCGGTGCGGCAGCACCAGCGACGGCACGACATAGAGCGGCACGTTGCGCGCAAGCGCGCGGAAGCTGTACTCGGTGTCGACGTGATCGATGAACAGCGTCTCGTCGAAGCGGCCGAGCACGTCGAATGCGTCGCGCGACACGACGCAGCCCGACGAGATCAGGAACGCGCAGCGCTGCATCGGCGTGCCCGCTTCGATGCGCAGGCGGCGCAACCCGATGCCGTTCGTCGCGAGTTCGGGCAGGAAGCTTTGCGCGTTCTCGTCGAAGATGCGCGGGCCGGCGAGGAACGCGCGCGCCGCGAGCGTCGCGCAAACGCCGCGCATCGTCGCGAAGTATCCGGCCGGCACCGACGAGTCCTGATCGAACAGCGCGACTGCATCGACGCCGTCGCCGAACAGCGCGGCCAGCCCCGCGTTGTATGCGCCCGCGATCCCGCCGCGATTGCCGTGATGCAGCCACGCGATGCCGTCGCGCGCGCACTGCGCGCGAGCCCGCGCATCGGGCTGCGGCGTGTTGTCGACGACGAGCAGCGCATCGCACGCGTGCCGCCAGCCGCGCAGCGCGTCGAGCTGCGCGTCGCTCGGGTGATAGAGAATCACGAGTGCGCCGAGTGTCGTCATGGTCCGCTCCTCAATGCCCGAACGAGGCTGCCGCGCCGCGCCTGGGCCGCGTCAGCCACATCATCGCCGCGAGCGCGACGCACGTCATGCTCGCCATCCAGAACATGTCGCCCGTCGCCATCATGTACGCCTGCTGCATCACGACCTGATGCAGCGTCGTCAGCTCGCGCACGCCGTCCACGCCCATCGCGTTCAACGCATGCACGAAGCGTTGCGTGTTCGTCGACGCATGCGTGACCGATTGCGACACGACGTCGTAGTGATAGGTCGCGCGGTTGTCCCACAGCGTCACGCTCATCGCGGTGCCGAATGCGGCCGACAGCGTGCGCAGGAAGTTCGACAGGCTCGATGCGGCGGCGAGCCGGTCGTCCGGAATGCGCGACAGCGTGGCGGCAGTCAGCGGAATGAAGAAGCACGGCAGCCCGATCCCCTGGATCAGCCCCGGCGCGGCGATCTGCGCGAACGTCATCTTCAGCGTGAAGTGCGCGTCCCACGCGAGCACGGCCGCGAAGACGAGGAAGCCGAAGGTCGCGAGCACGCGCGCGTCGAAGCGGTGCGCATGCAGCCCGACGAGGATCGAGAACACGAGCGCGAGCACGCCGAGCGATGCGGTCGCGAGCCCCGCATGAAACGCGTTGTAGCCCATCACGGCCTGCATCCACAGCGGAAACACGACGCCGACCACCGAGAAGCTCATCATCCCGAGCGAGATGATCAGCACGCAGAACGAGAACGTGCGGTCGCGAAACAGGCTCAGATCGACCACGGGATGCGCTTCGCCCGCCTCCCAGATCAGCAGCGACACGATCGCGAGCGCCGCGACCACCGCGAGCGTGACGATCAGCGGCGAATCGAACCAGCCGCGGTCGTGGCCGAGATCGAGCATCGCCTGCAGCGAGCCGACGCCGATCACGAGCAACACGATGCCCGGCACGTCGATCGGGCCGGCCGCGCCGCGCTGCGCGTCGGGGCGCAGCATCGCGGTGCACACCGCGAACGAGAACAGCCCGATCGGCAAATTGATCAGGAAGATCCACGGCCACGAAAAGTTGTCGACGATCCAGCCGCCGACCACCGGCCCGAAGATCGGCGCGAGCAGCACCGTCATCGCCCACAGCGCAAGCGCGATCGTGCGCTTGTCCGGCGGGAACGTACGCAGCAGGATCGTCTGCGACAGCGGCACCATCGGCCCGGAACACAATCCCTGCAGCGCGCGGCAGATCACGAGCACATGCAGGTCGCGCGCGAGCCCGCACAGCAGCGACGTCAGCGTAAACAGCAGCACCGCGCCGACGAACAGCCGCAGCTCGCCGACGCGCCGTGCGAGCCAGCCGGTCAGCGGCACCGCGATCGCGGCCGCGACCGAATAGGAGCTGATCACCCACGTGCCCTGACTGTTCGATACGCCGAGACTGCCGGAGATCGCCGGCACCGCGACGTTCGTCACGGTCGAGTCGAGCACCTCGATGAAGGTCGCGAGCGACAGCGCGAACGTCAGCAGCGCGAGCCGGATGCCGCGCACCGGCTGCGCGGCCGGCACGGGCGCCGGCCCGTCGAACGCGGACGGCGCGACGGGCCCGTCGCGAAGCGGCGACGCGGTGCTCATGCGCCGGCCACCGCGACATCGGCCCGCGCGGCCAGCCGCCCGCGCCCGGGCACGAACCGTTCGATGAAATCGGCGGCCGCGCCGCAGCCGTCCGGCGCGGCTGCGAGCAGCGCGCGCGTACGCTCGGCGTGTACCGCGAACGCGGGTTCTTCGAGCACGCGCGCGAGCGCCGCGCCGAGCCGCGCGCCGTCGAGCGGGCCGTCGACCCGCACGCCGCAGCCGTTCGCGACGACGCGTTGCGCGTTGTCGAACTGGTCGTGCGCGAACGGCGTGACGACCTGCACGATGCCGGCTTCGCACGCGAGCGCCGCCGTGCCGATCCCGCCGTGATGCACGAGCGCGCGGCAACGCGGCAGCAGCGTGCGCATCGGCACGAAACGGCGCACGAGCAGCCGGTCGCCGGTCTGCGCCGCATCGTCGTGCGGCGTCAGCAGGATCCCGCGCGCGCCGGTCGCGCGCAGCGCGTCCGCCGCCGCGCGCGCATACGCCGCGTGATCGACGAGCGTCGAACCGGCCGTGAACACGACCGGCGGCTCGCCGGCCGCGAGAAACGCATCGAGCGCCACATCGGCGGCGGCGGCGGCGATGTCGTTGAACAACGGAAAACCGCTTTGCAGATGGTTCGACGGCCAGTCCGGCTGCGGCGGCGCGAACCAGCGGGGAAACAGGCACAGCACGCCGTCGGTCGAATGCAGCCAGCGGCCGAGCACGCGCCGCGCGGGCGCAAGCCCGAGCTCGCCGCGCACCGCGTCGAGCGCCGGGCCGCACACGCGGTCGAGCACCTGCCGCTCGATCAGCGTCATCAGCGCCGACTTCACCGGCAACGGCCAGCGTGCGGGAATCGTCAGGCGCGGGTGGGTCGGCGGCGCATGCGCGGACAGCAGCGTCGACGGCGACACCTGCACCGACACGTACGGCGTGCCGTGCAGTTCCTGCATGAAGCGCGCGGAAAATGCCCACAGCGTGCCGACCAGCACCGTGTCGGCATCGGTCAGCGCGCGCAGGGCGTCGTAATGCGGGCGCAGCGTCGGCGCGATCACCTGCCACAGCGTGCGGAACGACGTGCGCGGATCCCACAGCGCCGGGTTCGCCATCGCCGCGTCGTAGTCGGCCGCGGTGCCGACCGGCACGAACGCGAACTCGCAGCGGCGCACGGCCGCCTCGAACGGCGCATGCGTACAGAACACGACCTCGTGACCGCGCGCCGCGAGCGTGCGCGCGATGCCGAGCATCGGATGCACGTCGCCCGCCGAACCGATCGCGGTCACGATCATCTTCGCCATCGCGCGCCTCGCGGAGATCAGTAAAAGCCGGGGATCAGCGCCGCCACTTCGCGGCGATACTGCACATAGGCCGGCCCGAAATATCCGGTCAGCCAGCTTTCTTCCACGCGCACCTTGTACGCGAGCGACGCGAACACGAGCAGCACGCCGATCGCGCCGCGCCATTCGCCGCCGATCAGCGCGGCGCCGACCAGCGCGATCAGGCAGCCGGTGTAGATCGGGTGACGCACGAGCGCATACGGCCCCGTGCGCACGAGCTCGTGATCTTCCTTCAGCGTGACCGATACGCTCCAGTTCGTGCCCAGATGCAGCCGCGCCCACACCGAGAACAGCAGGCCGGCCACCAGCACCGCGAGCCCGCACTGCGCCTGCAGCCCGAGGCGGTGCCAGTCGGGCGCGAGCGCCTGCCACGACGGATCGGGCAGGATGATCAGCGCGCCGCCGACGATCAGCGGAATCGACTGCAGCGTGCGCGAGCGCGACGCTTCCTTGCGCACGGTCGCCTTGACGCCCTGCGACGTGGCGATCCAGTATGCGAGCCACGCGGCCCACGGAACGACGATGGCGATGGTCTGAACGATATTCACGGCTGGCCTGCCTCGTTGGGATGGGAATTCGGATGCGCGGGACGAGCCCGATGCACGACGGACGAC
The DNA here is from genome assembly GCF_001526365.1 of Burkholderia sp. MSMB1835. Taxonomy (NCBI): domain Bacteria; kingdom Pseudomonadati; phylum Pseudomonadota; class Betaproteobacteria; order Burkholderiales; family Burkholderiaceae; genus Burkholderia; species Burkholderia sp. MSMB1835. Next base: position 111,837 of record NZ_LOYP01000051.1, on the reverse strand, counting down.
GTCACGACGACAGCGCAGGCATCGGCGCGGGCACGCACGCGTGCGCGGCAGCCCGTGCGATGCCGTTCGCGGCGGGCGCGTCGCCACAGAAAAAATCGAGCAGCGCGGCACGGGTGCATTCGCGCTGCGCACGGCCTTCGATGTCGAGGAAATGGCCGGCGTCCGGCACCGTCGCGAACCGCGCGCGCGCCACGTGCGCGCCGAGTTGACGCACGTCGGCCGGCGTCGTGTATTCGTCGCGCTCGCCGTTCAGGAACAGCAGCTCGCAGCCGATGTTCGAGAACTCGCTGAAGTAGCGCTCGGGTTGCAACGACAGGATCTGATCGACGTGGAACGCGACCTGGTCCTGCTCGTCGCGCGGCAGGCGCGTGAGATACCGGTAGTTGTACAGCTTCATGATGCGCGGCAGATAGCGGCCGACGGTGTCGTTCAGCAACTGCGCGGCCTTCAGGTTCTCGCCGGCCGCGATGTGGTCGCGCGCACGCGTCACGTAGTCGACCATCGCATCGTTCAGGAACGGCGAGAACGAGCAGATCGCCGCGCGCCGCACGCTCGGGCAGCCGCGCGCGAGCGCGAACAGCGACGCGACGCCGCCCCACGACACCGACACGAGGAACGCCGGCGCGAAGCGCTCGACCAAGTACTGGAGGATCGCGGCTTCGTCGTCCTTGGTCAGGATGGAGCAGCCGGGATTGTGCTGGCGCGACTGCCCCGCATACGGCAGGTCGAAGCAGATCGTGTTCATCCGCTCGCCGAGATACTGGACGGTCTGGCCGAACGACGCGGTCGTCGCGAGCGCGCCGTTGACGAGCATCGCCGTGTCGAAGGCCGGGTCGAACACGTTCCGTTCGACGTAGACCTTCAGGCCATTCGGTAGCGGGACCACGTGTTTTTCGGTCGGCATCGTCGTTCTCCGGTGGATGCGGCGTCTCGACGTCGCGGCATGCTGCAAGTGCGCAATGGCTGACGCCGACCCCGCGCGCGGTCGCTCGACGCGCTCATTGCCGACGCACCGCGGCAATTGCCCGCGGCGCCATTCATTCCTCGTGGTGCGGCGCCATACTAATACGGTCGATATTACTTACTCAAGTCGTTCCAAAAATACCCTCTACTCGAACCGGAAATACGTCGGATTCAAATTCATTTATCTATTTCCGTGGTATGAGGAATTCAGGAAGAGATGCTGGCAATCGTTTGCGAGCCGCCTTTCTTGAAGCTCGAAAGTACAAACTTCCCTTGTATATTCAATGGTTTAATCAATATCAATCGGTCGATTGAAACGGATTTTTGAAAGCCAGCCGCCTTCACGATCCGGTTTGACGATTTCACATCGTGAATAATGTTGCAGATTTCGACATTCTTTCGTTTCGTAATGGAATCGGGCAGGGAAACGATGCTTCCGATTACATCGAATTTTCGTGAACCGTTTTAAACATATTCAAACTTAGTTAACCTTCTTTCAGCTCGTTTTTCCGCACCTGCACATGGGCTCCAGGCGTGACGAATCCTCCCGTTTGGAACACGACGTTCCGTTCGCCCCCGATTTTTTGTTGATTGATCGATCAATAAAAAACCGCTAAGATGCCGACTTCCATGGACGGCCCGCCCGGGCGAAGGGAGTCACGATGCCGAAAGTCGGAATGCGGGAGATACGCCGCGCCCAGTTGATCGATGCCACGCTGCGCTCGATCGACGAAGCGGGCCTGCCCGGCACGACGCTCGCATCGGTCGCGCAACGCGCGAACATCTCGACGGGCATCGTCAGCCATTACTTCGGCGACAAGGACGGCCTGCTCGAAGCGACGATGCGACACGTGCTGCGCGACCTGTGGTCGGCCACCACGCGCCGCCGCGTCGCCGCGCGCAAGGATCCGCGTTCGCGTTTGCGCGCGATCGTCGCCGCGAACTTCGACGACACGCAGGTCAGCGCGCCCGTGATGAAGACTTGGCTCGCGTTCTGGTCGCAGAGCATGCACGACCCGATGCTCAAGCGCCTGCAGCACGTGAACACGCGGCGCCTCCATTCGAACCTGTGCGCCGAGTTCGCGAAGGCGTTGCCGCGCACCCGAGCGCGCGAAGCCGCCAGCGGCCTCGCCGCGCTGATCGACGGCCTGTGGCTGCGCGGTGCGCTCGCCGGCGGTCCGATCGACACCCGAGCCGCTTTGAAGCTCGCCCACGATTACATCGACCTGCTGCTCGCGTCCGACTGACGCGTCGCGCAGTCGCCCTCAAGGAGATCCTCATGTCCGTATACGGTTTGCAGCGCCTCTACATCGGCGGCGGTTACGTCGACGCCACGAGCGGCAAGACTTTCGACACCTTCGATCCGGCCACCGGCGAACTGCTCGCGCAAGTGCAGCAGGCGAGCGCGGCCGACGTCGATCGCGCGGTCGCGTCCGCGCAGGAAGGCCAGCGCGAATGGGCGGCGATGACCGCGATGCAGCGCTCGCGCATCCTGCGCCGCGCGGTCGACCTGCTGCGCGAGCGCAACGACGCACTCGCGGCCATCGAGACGCGCGACACCGGCAAGCCGATCGGCGAGACGCTCGCGGTCGACATCGTCACCGGCGCGGACGTGATCGAGTACTACGCGGGCCTCGCGACCGCGATCGAAGGGCTGCAGGTGCCGCTGCGCGCCGAGTCGTTCGTCTACACGCGCCGCGAGCCGCTCGGCGTGTGCGCGGGCATCGGCGCGTGGAACTACCCGATCCAGATCGCCTGCTGGAAGACCGCACCGGCGCTCGCGGCCGGCAACGCGATGGTGTTCAAGCCGAGCGAAGTCACGCCGCTGACCGCGCTGAAACTCGCGGAAATCTACACGGAAGCCGGCGTGCCGGCCGGCGTGTTCAACGTCGTGCAGGGCGACGGCTCGGTCGGCGCGTTGCTCACCGGCCACCCGGACATCGCGAAGGTGTCGTTCACCGGCGGCGTCGAAACCGGCAAGAAGGTGATGTCGCTGGCCGGCGCATCGTCGCTGAAGGAAGTGACGATGGAGCTCGGCGGCAAGTCGCCGCTGATCGTGTTCGACGACGCCGACCTCGACCGCGCGGCCGACATCGCGGTGACCGCCAACTTCTTCAGCTCGGGCCAGGTCTGCACCAACGGGACGCGCGTGTTCGTGCACCGCTCGATCAAGGACGCGTTCACGACGAAGGTGCTCGAACGCGTGAAGCGCATCCGCGTCGGCAAGCCGACCGATGCCGACACCAACTTCGGCCCGCTCGTGTCGGCCGCGCAGCTCGACAAGGTGCTCGGCTTCATCGAAAGCGGCAAGGCCGAAGGCGCGAAGCTGCTCGCGGGCGGCACGCGCCTGACCGACGGCCACTTCGGCAGCGGCCAATACGTCGCGCCGACCGTGTTCGGCGATTGCCGCGACGACATGAAGATCGTGCGCGAGGAAATCTTCGGGCCGGTGATGAGCATCCTCGATTTCGAATCGGAGGACGAAGTGATCGCGCGCGCGAACGACACGCACTACGGCCTCGCGGCCGGCGTCGTGACCGAGAACCTGTCGCGCGCGCACCGTACGATCCATCGCCTCGAAGCCGGCATCTGCTGGATCAATACCTGGGGCGAATCGCCGGCCGAAATGCCGGTTGGCGGATACAAGCAATCCGGTGTCGGACGCGAGAACGGCATCACGACGCTCGAGCACTACACTCGAATCAAGTCGGTGCAGGTCGAGCTCGGTCGCTACAACCCGGTGTTCTGAAAAGGAGATCCGTCATGACGACACGCGAATACGACTACATCATCTGCGGCGCGGGTTCCGCGGGCAACGTGCTCGCCACGCGCCTGACGGAAGATCCGGACGTCACGGTGCTGCTGCTCGAAGCGGGCGGCCCCGACTACCGCTTCGACTTCCGCACGCAGATGCCGGCGGCGCTCGCCTACCCGCTGCAGGGCCGCCGCTACAACTGGGCGTACGAGACCGACCCCGAGCCGCACATGGACAACCGCCGGATGGAGTGCGGCCGCGGCAAGGGGCTCGGCGGCTCGTCGCTGATCAACGGGATGTGCTACATCCGCGGCAACGCGCTCGACTACGACAACTGGTCGACGCACAAGGGGCTCGAGAACTGGACGTATCTCGACTGCCTGCCGTACTTCAAGAAAGCCGAGACGCGCGACATCGGCCCGAACGACTATCACGGCGGCAGCGGCCCCGTGTCGGTCACCACCAGCAAGCCGGGCGTGAACCCGCTGTTCGAGGCGATGGTCGACGCGGGCGTGCAGGCCGGCTATCCGCGCACCGCCGACCTGAACGGGTATCAACAGGAAGGCTTCGGCCCGATGGACCGCACCGTCACGCCGAAGGGCCGCCGGGCGAGCACCGCGCGCGGCTACCTCGATCAGGCGAAGGTGCGGCCGAATCTCGAGATCGTCACGCACGCGCTCGCCGACCGCATCCTGTTCGACGGCAAGCGCGCGTCGGGCGTCACCTACCTGCGCGGCAGCGAGCGCGCGACCGCGCACGCACGCCGCGAAGTGCTCGTGTGCAGCGGCGCGATCGCGTCGCCGCAACTGCTGCAGCGCTCGGGCGTCGGCCCCGGCGCATGGCTGAAGGAACTCGACATTCCCGTCGTGCTCGACCTGCCCGGCGTCGGCCAGAATCTGCAGGACCACCTGGAGATGTACATCCAGTACGAGTGCAAGGAGCCGGTCTCGCTGTATCCGGCGCTCAAGTGGTGGAACCAGCCGAAGATCGGGCTCGAATGGATGCTGAACGGCACGGGCCTCGGCGCGAGCAACCACTTCGAGGCCGGCGGCTTCATCCGCACGCGCGACGACGATCTGTGGCCGAACATCCAGTATCACTTCCTGCCGGTGGCGATCAACTACAACGGCTCGAACGCGATCGAGATGCACGGCTTCCAGGCGCACGTCGGCTCGATGCGCTCGCCGAGCCGCGGCCGCGTGAAGCTGCGCTCGCGCGACCCGAACGACCATCCGAGCATCCTGTTCAACTACATGGCCGAAGCGCTCGACTGGCGCGAGTTCCGCGATGCGATTCGCGCGACGCGCGAGATCATGCGGCAGCCGGCGCTCGATCGCTATCGCGGCCGCGAACTGAATCCGGGCGCCGACTGCAAGACCGACAAGGAGCTCGACGCATTTGTGCGCGCTCGCGCGGAAACCGCGTTCCATCCGTCGTGCTCGTGCAAGATGGGTTACGACGACATGGCGGTGGTCGACGAAGAAGGCCGTGTGCACGGGCTCGACGGGCTGCGCGTCGTCGATGCGTCGATCATGCCGATCATCACGACCGGCAACCTGAACGCGCCGACGATCATGATCGCCGAGAAGATCGCCGACAAGATCCGCGGCCGCACGCCGCTCGCCCGTGTCGACGTGCCGTACTTCGTCGCGAACGGCGCACCGGCGCGCAATGTCGCGAAGGCCGTGCGGCAACCGGAGACGGTCTGACGCAAGCGGGTATTCTGCGCGGTCTTCGCGCTCCTCGTGTAACGCTGCTGACGGTTGCCTTCAGCAGCGTTTTTCGTTTCCGGATTGGCGATTGTCGATATCCGACCCCAAACGCTCGGCGTTCGACTCTGAACCAGATTCGGTCCCGGTCGGAAGCGAAAATTTCCGGCTGGGTTGAGTGGCGCCCGTCGTCCGTCCCGGCCCTCCGAATTTCTTCTTCCAGTCGTCGAAGGTCGCGTCGCTAATTCCGAGCTTGCGGCAGATCTCCTCGATCGTCGTACCCAACTCGGCTAGCGTCAGTGCGAATGCGATCTGCTCTTCCGTAGACTTGCTCCTCTTCGTGGCATGGCCTTCGTCCCGCCTGGACACATCGCGCCGGATTTCTCCACTTTTGAACCCGGCTATTTCTCAGATCAGGGCCAGGGTATCGCCACCGCTATAACTCGAGCCGGCGTCTATTTGCGTGGCCTGCGGAATACGGGAAGCGCGCTGGTTAATATTTTTTAAATACCCATATTAGCCAGTTAATCGATAAATCATAAATAACTCTGTCAATCTTTGTCACGAGAAGTATTCGCAAAAATCAGACTGGATAGAATGCTGGTGCGTTGTCACCGATCAGCTTTCTTCCAAAAAACAATCTGCTTCCGACGAAGCAAATTGAGCAGCTGACGTGACTCTGCGAGATCCGAGTCTGTTCACGCCAATAGCGACCGAACGGGACCATTGAATCCAGCCAACGGGGAATCGGCACGGAAGATTTCCTGGCCGTATGCGTGGTCGCCCGAAATCACCTCGTACTCGACGAGGCAACTCCACTTATCCGGCATATTCGACTCGTTATTGGCGTGGGCAGGCTCGGCATACTAATCAGAGGCGCAGTGCCTCAACCAGCGAAGGAGTTCCAGATGAGCAAAAAAATCCTTGGACCGTTATCGGTGAGTGCGGTGGCATTGGCCATCGCCATGCCGGGCATTTCGCATGCGGCGGACGGCACGGTCAATTTCAACGGCGAAGTCGTCTCGCAGACCTGCACGATCAATGGCAACAACACCGGCAAGAGCGACTTCACCGTCACGCTCAAATCGGTGCCGACGTCGGCGCTCAAGAAGGATGGCGATACCGCCGAGCGTACGCCGTGGACCATTGCGCTGACCAATTGCACGCCCGCATCGGGCAACGTGACGGTCTACTTCGAACCCGGCCCGCAGGTCGACTTCAATACCGGTCGGCTCAAGAACAATACCGGCACGGCTACCAACGGCAAAGCGTATGCCACCAACGTCGAAGTGGGCTTGCTGAACAGCGGGTTCCAGCCGATCACGTTGGGTAATGATCCTAGCACTCAGGGTGCCGACGTCGTGGCGATCGGCGCGGACGGGACGGCCACGCTGAAGTTCTACGCACAGTATGTGGCAACGGGCGGAGCGGCAACGCCCGGCCCGGTGCAAGCCCAAGTCATGTACACGCTGAACTTCAGCTGATCGAAACACATCGGCATGAACCTCGCCCCCTTGTCAGGGGGCCTTCGCATTCCTAATCATCAGAATCGGATTCTCAGACATGTTCCCATGGAAGACAGCAGCGCGTTCCGCCGTCGCGGTGTTGCTGACGTGCGTTTCGACGGCGTACGGCAGTGTCGTGATCATGGGCACACGGGTGATCTACCCCGCCGGAGAGCGCGAGGTCTCCATCAAGCTCAGCAACGAAGGATCGTCGCCCGCACTGGTGCAGACGTGGCTCGATAAAGGCGATCCCAAAGCGCAACCTGGGGCCGTCCAGCTGCCGTTCACGTTGATGCCGCCGCTGTTCCGCATGGAACCCAGGAAAGGTCAGACGCTCCGCCTCATTTACACCGGAGAGCCGCTGCCGCAGGACAAGGAGTCCGTCTTCTGGCTGAACGTACTCGAAGTTCCGCCCAAGGCGCAGGTGTCGACGGAAAACGAGAACCTGATGCAATTGGCATTCCGCTACCGCATCAAGATATTTTTCAGGCCAAAGGCGCTGCCGGATAACCCCGACGCAGCCGCCACTCAGCTGACATGGACGCCCGTGCCGGAAGGCGGCGAAATGAAAGTGCGGGTCGACAATCCCTCCGCCTATCACGTGACGATCGTGAACATCGACGCCGGAATCGACGGCAAGTCGTATTCGGACAGCGTGGGCGGCATGGTCGACCCAGGAGGGAACACGACGTTCCTCCTGAAGAAGTCCGCCGTCACGCCCGCCGCCGGGCCGTTCGAAGTCAAGTATCGCTATATCAACGACTACGGCGCGGAAATCAACGCGACATTCCCAAAGAGCAAGTAGCGACTCGCGTCGTTTCCTCCGTCGCTCACTGCTCGAGCGACGACGCATGCGGAGCATCAAGCCGCTCTCCCGATCATGTTCGCGGGTCATTCAAGTTCTCCCATCATCATGTATTCGTATTCGCTCGAATCCGGAAGCAAACGCATCGTCATGAGACCGTTGGTGGCGTTGCTCACGCTATGCGCAGCCAGCGTGATGCAGCCGGTTCGTGCGAATGGCGACACGACGACGAAGGACGTCCAGTTCGACAGTCAGTTCCTGCTGGGGCCGGACGGACGCTCGATCGACGTGAGCCGGTTCGAGAAAGGCAATCCGGTGGTCCCCGGTCAATATGTGGTCGACGTGATCGTGAACGGGAACTGGGTGGGCCGTCAGGCGGTGAAGTTCGGTGCTCGCGACGGCGCGAACGCCGCACTGTGCTTCGACCGCAAGCTCGGCGAGCGCATCGGCCTGAATTTCGACGTGCTGTCGCCGGAGAACCGCACGCGACTCGCCTCCGCAAATGTCGACGAATGCCTGGACCTGAGATCCATGGTGGGCGACGCCAGCGTCGATTTCGACCCATCCGACCTGAGGCTAGATCTCACCGTTCCGCAAATCGCGGTGAAGCAGAACCCGCACGGCTACGTGAGTCCGGAGCTTTGGGATGCCGGCGTGCCGTCGGCGACACTGGCCTACAACTTCACGGGCTCGCGTTCGACAGGAGGCGAGTCGCCCGACTCCCAGGGCTACCTCGGACTGAACGCGGGAATCAACATCGGCAGCTGGCACGTCAGGCACAACGGCTCGATGTCGTGGTCGACGGGGCGAACGCGCGAGTATCAAAGCATCGTCACGTACCTGCAGCACGACGTGCCGTCCCTGCGGAGCCAGGTGAAGATCGGCGACACGTATACCGACGGGCAGTTCTTCGACAGTTTCGGTGTGCGCGGCATTCAACTGGCCACCGACGATCAGATGCTGCCGGAATCGATGCGCGGCTATGCGCCGATCATTCGCGGCGTCGCGAACTCCAATGCCCGTGTGACCGTCACGCAGAACGGCATCAAGCTTTACGAAACGATCGTGACGCCCGGTACGTTCGAGATCAAGGATCTCTATGCGACGGGATACGGCGGCAATCTGCTGGTGACGATCACCGAGGCGGACGGAAGCCAGCGAAGTTTCGCCGTGCCGTACGCGTCGGTCGTGCAGTTGCTGCGCCCGGGAATCTATCGCGTCACGGCCTCCGCGGGCGAGTTGCGCGACCAGCAAATCACATCGAAGGTGAAGGTGCTGCAGTCGACCGTCCAGCGCGGGTTCACCAATCTGCTGACGGGATATACGGGCGCGATTCTCGCGCAGAATTATTACTCGGCGCTCGTGGGCGTGGCCGTCAACACGGATTTCGGCGCGGTCGCCTTCGACGTCACCCATGCACACGCCGAGATCGGCCCGGAAAACAACAGCAGCGGACAAAGTTTCCGCGTGAGTTTCAGCAAGTCCGTGCCGGTCACTCAAACGCTCGTCAACGCATCCGCATCTCGATACTCGTCCAGCGGATTTTGGACGTTCCGCGACGCGATGCTTGCGCGACAGGCGATCGAACGCGGCAACGACATACAGTGGACCGGTCGGCCTCGTTCGCGGTTGCAGGTATCGCTGTCGCAATCGTTCGGACAACGCTGGGGGACCGTCTTCATGTCGGGCAACCGCGTGGATTATTGGGGGCGTGGCGGCAACGACACGTTCTACAACGCCGGCTATAGCAATTCGTTCCGCAGCATCGGCTACTCCGTGTCGGTATCGCGGCAGCGCGTGGGCACGACGTCGGCCATGAGCAACCAGATTTTCGCGAGCATTTCCGTGCCGCTCGGCGGCAACGGGCATACGTCGACCCTCACCACGACCTTCACGCGCGACGATGACGCAGGCTCAACGCTGCAGGCCATGTACAACGGCAGCGCGGGCGACTACAACGAGTTCACCTACGGGCTGACCGCGACGCGCGCCCGCCCCGGATCGAGCGCCGACGCGAATGCGCAATATGCGAGCCCGTACACGACGATCGGCGGCAGCGTCAGCCGCGGCAACGGTTATAGCCGGGCCACGGCGACGCTGTCCGGCGCCGTGGTGGCACACCCGGGCGGTGTGACGCTGGCGCCGAGCATGGGCGACACCGTGGGCGTGGTCGACGCGCCGGATGCCGCCGGCGCGCGCGTCGAGAATGCGCCCGGCGTGGCGGTCGACGGGCGCGGATACGCAATCGTGCCTTTCCTCACGCCGTACAGCCTGAATACCGTTTCGCTCGATCCGCGCGGCTTGCCGCTGGACGTCCAGCTGGATACGACCGCTCAACAGATCGCGCCGAGAGCGAACTCTGTCGTGATGCTGCACTTCAAGACGGTGAGCGGCCGCACGGCGTTGGTCACGGTCCACCTGCCGAATGGGAAGTCGCCGCCGTTCGGTGCGGCGGTACAGGACGAAAAAGGCAGCGACATCGGAATCATCGGCCAAGGCGGAAAGTTCTTCTTGCAAGGTGCGACCGACAACGGCCGGCTCACCGTGAAGTGGGGCAACGCGCCGGACGAGACATGCGAATTTTCCTACAACCTGCCGCCGCGAGACCGCAAGCAGTTGGTCTACACGTCGCTCGACTCGATTTGCACGGCGAAGGCATCCAGGACGGAACACGTGACCGAGGCGGCGCATATCGTCGGTTCACCCGACGCTTCCAACAAATAGCACGTTACGCAACGTGCGCGTCCAGTCACGAAGAACACACCAGAGACCGAAATATATTTCATGAACACGGATGGCGAGGTAAGCAATGAAGCGTTTGATCAATTATTTTTGTTTGATACCTCTGGTAGCGGTACTGTGGTCGCCATCCATCGCAAACGCAGCATTCTGCTGGGGTCTGCCCGGATTCAGTACGAATGTAATTAATTTCCCGGGGAAAACGATCAACCCGGATCGTAACGCCACTGTCGGCACCGTTCTCGACACGATCACGGTCTTTCTTCCGACGAGATGGTCGAACGTCGTTCAATGCAGTGCACCTCAAGTACCGATGACCGTCAACCACAGCGGAAATCTCACGAGCCTTGGCAACTATATTTATCAGACGAATGCCCCCGGAATCGGCATCAGAATAAAAACAGTCGTCGACGGCCCGGCATGGGCAAATGGAAATTCCCGGGGGCAAACGTATTACGAGGATTTGGATAAAGGCGCCACGCTAACGTCTGATCCGTGGAATTTTCTTGGACCATTTACATGGATCGCCTACGGTGGAACATTCACGCTGGAAATTATCAAAACGGGCGAAATTCAGCCTGGAACAGTTTTCAGTGCTCAAATTGGAGAGGTTGCTGCCGGCGGGGTCGTATTCAGGCGATTCAATCTTTCCGGCAACATCGTCGTTCAATATGCGTCGTGCAAAGTCATGTCATCGTCGATTCGAGTGCCGTTGGGCAGCGTGCCGCAGCGGAAATTCAAAGGCCCCGGCACGACGAGCGATCCGGTGAATTTCTCGATTCCCATCGATTGCACCGGCGTCACGCGCAATGTCTACATGACGTTTACCGACAACGCGAATCCCGCCAACACCGGCAACACCCTGCCGCTCACCCGCGATTCGACCGCGCGCGGCATCGGGATCCAGATCCTGCCCGACAGCGCAACCGGGATCTCCTCCCCGATCGCATTCGGTCCGGAATCCGGCGCGATCAATCAGCAACTCGTCGCAAGTCTTGGGCGCCAATCGGATATCGGACGGGTCGACGTCAAATTGCGCGCACGCTACGTTCAGACCGAAGCCAGGGTCGTTCCGGGGACCGCGAACGGAATCTTGACTTATACGTTGTCCTATCAATGATCATGAACATCCGTCGCTGCCGCAGAGTCATTCGATTTCATATGGGGAGAATATCGATGCGTCGCTTGCTGTTCGTCGTGCCGTTCGCGGTCGCCATCCCCACCGCTTTCCACTTGCTGCCCGCAGCGCGCGCGGAAGATGGGCTGGTGAACTTTCAAGGACAGGTTGAAGGAGCGACTTGCAAGATCAATGGCGCGGAATCCGAAAATTCCTCCTTCGACGTCAAGGTAGGGACGCTCCCGGTTGCATCATTTCACTATGTCGGCGATCCGCCCACCATGACGCGCCCGTACAAGATCACGTTGAGCGATTGCACGCCGCCATCCGGGCGCGTATCGGTCTATTTCGAACCGGGCCCGACCGTCGATCAGAACACGGGTCAACTCATCAACATGGGAACGGCGAAGAATGTCCAGCTGTCGATCATGAACAGCGATTTCTCGAAGATCAATCTTGCAGGCGCCCGCGGTGCGCAAAACTCGCAGTCGTTCAACATCGTGGACGGCTCCGCTACCCTCGTATACTTTGCCGGATATGTTGCTACGTCGCTTCCGGTAGTTGCGGGGACCTTCAATACCTCGGTGACATATATCCTGAATTTTGAGTGATTCCCTTCCCGCGCTGCCGGAGCAGCGATCGTCAGGTTCGTCCCAGGAAGAGCAGAGGCGGACGCAGCCGTCTCGTCAGATCCGGATAACCGCGCCCGCCCGCAACATGAGCGTCGTGCCGCCTCGTACCGCCTCTGCGGAAATCGTCTCGATCTGGCGGGTCGTGACGCCCACCATCGCCTATACGATCGAGGCACGCTCGGATCGGACCTGGCTACCGTACTCGATCGACTCGTACCGGCGTCATCATTCGTGGACGATGTGTCCGCTCACGCCGCAGCCGGCCACGGACGACGTGGAAACGGCGATCCTGGCATGGGCCAATACGCTCGACGAAGCATATAAGCTGTACTGCATATGGCGCGCGAATTGACGTTTGTTGCATACGGCATTATTCCGCTGTAGCCCGTCCATCGGTCCGGCGACGCCCCACCGGCCGACCTTCCTTCTCACGAGCCGCCGGCAGCGGAACGTTCGCTCAATGCGCAGCGCCTCATTTCGATTCGATGCATCATGATTGCTCTGTTATGCGAAACATCTGACGTGCTGCGATTCCGGTAAAGCGCATCCCGCAGCGGCAATGCCGATCCAGCCGTGGCTTGGCAATTCCGCTTTGACCACGCCACGGTCGCCGCCAGCTGTGGGAAATGGATATGAATCGCCTTTCCGACGTGCGCTACTTCGTCGTATAACCACCGTTGATCAGAATCGTCTGACCGGTAATCCACCAGCCGTCGGTCACGAGATGACGGATGAACGGCACGACATCCTCGATGTCGGTGAGGCCCGTCCTGCTGAACGGCGACAGCGCGGCGGCAGTCTTGTGATAGGCGACCGCGTCGGCCCCTTCGGCCGGATAGAAGAATGGTGTGTCCATCGGGCCCGGCCCGACCGCCGTCACGGAGATGCCGCGCGCGCCGAACTCCTTCGCCGCCGCACGCGTGAAGTGCTCGACTGGCGCCTTGGTTCCCGCGTAGGCCGCGTAGAACGGCGTGAACGCGCCGAGCAGAGAAGTGACCAGCGTGACGATCTTGCCATTGTCGTTGACGTGTCTGCCCGCCTCGCGCAGGAAAAAGAACGCGGACTTCGAGTTCACTGCGGCCATTTCGTCATACTCGGCCTCGCTGATCTCCGTGAACGGCTTTTTCAACACCTTGCCGACCGTATTGATCGCGACGTCCGGACGCCCGAACGTCGCGATCGTGTCCAGAAACAGCGCTTCCATCGCACCCGCGCTCGTCAGATCCGCGTGGAAAGCGGCTGCTTCGCACCCTGCCGCCTCGATAGCCGCGACCGTCGCGTCGGCTTCCGCCTTCGAACTCGCGCTGTTGTAGTGAATCGCTATCGCCTTCGCGCCATGGCTCGCCAGGTCTCGCGCGATCAGACCGCCGAGATTCTTTGCGCCGCCTGCGATCAGGACGACCTTGCCCTTGATGTCGTGATTGCCCACCGCTCCTCCGATATGAATGACCTTTCCGACCATCGAACCGAGCATCGACATTAGTGCAAAAATCGCCTCCGCGTGGCGGCCACAACCAAATTTAACAGTCGAAAACACGCGAACTTAATAGCTTCAATTCGACGTCGGGAATGTGAGCGTGAAGACGGTCTCTCCGTCGGCGCTGACGACACCGACCGTGCCGCGATGCAGTTCCATGATCGATTTGACGATGGCCAGACCGAGACCGGAATTCTTCGACGAGCCGTAGCGCGACGGATCGGCTCGATAGAAGCGCTCGAACAGGCGGGCCGCATGTTCGGCCGGGATATCCTCTCCCTCGTTTCGGACACCGATCGACATCGATCCTCCTTGCCGGGCAATGGCGATACGAACGATCGTACCGGGTCGAGCGTGCTCGATCGCATTCGACAGCAAGTTCGCGACCGCGCGCTGGAACAGCATTTCATCCGCGACGACGGTACCGGCGCCATCGAAAGCGATCCGGATATTCCGGTCGCTCGCGACCTCGTTGTAGTACATGACGATCTTCGCGAGCGCCTCGCCGACATCGAAGCGTTCGAGCGTGACATGCTGCGTCGCATGATCGGAGCGCGCGAGAAACAGCATGTTGTCGAGCATTCTCTTGAGCCGTTTGCACTCCTCCAGATTGGATTCGATCAGCGTTTCGTATTCGGCACGTTCCCGTTCGCGTGACAAAATCACTTGCGATGCGCCGATGATGTTCGCGAGCGGCGTGCGCATGTCATGCGCGACATCCGACGAGAAACGCGACAATTGATCGAATGCAAGCTGCAGGCGATCCAGCATTCGGTTGATCGATCGGGTAATTTCGGCGAGCTCCTCCGGGGCATGGTCCATGCTCAGCCGTTCGTCGAGTCGGCTCGCCTCGATGCGCGTCGCGTGCCGGCCGATTTCGCGGACCGGATGCAGCCCGCTCCGCATGATCGCATAACCGAGCGCGGCGATCGACAGCGCACCGACTGCGGCCGCAATCACGACATGGATCAAATAGGCATGCATGAGTGAGGTCCGGTCGCCCGCGCTTCGCACGATCGCGACCGTCACGGTATTGCCATCCGCCAGCAGCACTGGGCCATGCATGCATTCGGCCGGACCGATGCCGGGCGGCGCGCACGCGTACGCCCGGTTCGGCTCATGCTCGCCGGCGATGCGCGCGTCCAGCGCGACGCCCGCCGACTCCGAATGCTGGATGACCGACTCGCCGTTGGCGCCGAACACGGCGACGAACAAGCCCGAATGCGACTGCAACGCTTCGTGAAACAACGGCCCGGCCTGCCGGACGCCATCGAGCGTCCGGGACTCGTGCAAGATTTGCCCGATCTGCTTCAGCTTGTCGGAAATCTCGCCGTCGTCGCGTTGTCGGAGTTGCGTGGACAGCGCCTGGTACAAAAACGTGCCGATCAGGAACAGCACGACGACGCCAGCCAGCGCGAACGCCATGGTCAGCCGACCGAGCAGCGAATAGGACTGCGAGCGCGTCATGAGGAGCGATCTTCCAGCACGTAGCCCATGCCACGCACCGTGTGCAGCAGCTTCGGGTCCTGATCGTCGATCTTCAGGCGCAGCCGCCGGATCGCGACGTCGACGACGTTCGTGTCGCTGTCGAAATTCATGTCCCAGACCTGCGACGTGATGAACGCGCGCGTCAGGATCTCACCCGCGCGTTCGGCCAGCAACTGCAGCAGCGCGAATTCCTGTGCGGTCAATTCGATGCGTGCGCCACCACGCGTTACACGTCGCTTGATGATGTCGACCTCGAGATTCGAGATCTTCAGCACGGTGCGATTGTCCCGGCGCGTTCGGCGCAATAACGAACGAATGCGCGCGAGCAGTTCGGCGTAGTCGAAAGGCTTCGGCAGGTAATCGTCCGCGCCGAGCTCGAGTCCCTCCACCTTGTCGGTGATCGTGTCGCGCGCGGTGAGCAGCAGCACTGGCGTGTGTTTCTGTTTCCGCAATCGGCGCAACACTTCGAAACCGTCGACGACGGGCAACATCACGTCGAGGATCACCAGATCGAAATCCTCGCTCAATGCCATGAACAGTCCGTCCTCGCCGTTGCTCGCCGTGGCGACGCCGTAGCTCGCCTCCGTCAGGCCCTTGTGCAAGTACGACCGCATTTTTTCTTCGTCTTCGACAATCAGGATGCGCATGGTCTCGAGGCGGGCCCGTGTTGGGTTAACCGATATTTATGCGGCGCGGGCGCTGCACATCGAAAAGATAGCGCCAAAGAGCGCAATTTTCCAGACAACGAACATGAATGGATTGTCATCTGGCAGCAATTTAGCTGATGTCGCTTCGTCGCTAATCTCGTCCCAAGCTCGACGGGCGGCGTTCTCGGGAAATCGGCCGTCGGCGATCGCGCACCAGGACAACCGGACTTCATTCAGGTCATGCATCCAGATTTCGGAAGACGCCCTTCGTCACCCGCATTGGCGCCGCCTGCCTCGCAGGCGGGTTCCGCCTGTGGCGGCCAGACGTATGGGCGCTCGCGCACGGCGACGACTGTGAACGGCACGCTGCCGGGGCCGCTCGTGCGTGGGCGCGAAGGCGGCACCGTCGCGCTGCGCGTCGCCAGCCGGACGAACGAACCGGCGTCGATCCACTGGCACGGCTTACGCGGCAACGGTCGGCCCGTGCTGACGCACGCGGATTTACGGGGTGCATTTCCGGACCCCGTTGGCCGTGCGCCGACGCGCACGATCGAATTGCACCTCACCGGCCCCATGGAGAAATTCGTGTGGCCTTTCGACGGTTTGAAGTTCGCCCACGCGCAGCCGCCGCGCCTGCGTTTCGGAGAGCGCGTGCGGATCGTGTTCGTCGGCGTGCGCCCCGCTCGTCCTGCTCGCCGTCGCCGCGCAGGGCGTACGGAATCCTCGCCGAAGCCAATTTAATAAATTAATAAAGCGGAGAATAGTCAACAATGTAAATATCAAAAACATAAGCCAAAAAACACACCGGACCGTCGCTATACTTTCAACGTGCAGCACAACCCAGAAGCGACAGGTTAATAGTTCAGACAAGATATACCACGAACATCGAATACAAAGTTGCCAAGCCCGCCCCGTCGGAAGCGCAACGATGCTCGTTACGTTAAGTTGCCGAGTGAGGTCAAAATGACTGAATTCTCCAATTTCTTGAACAGAAAGGCCTCGCTCGAGGCGCAGATCAACGAAGAGCGATTTCTCTGTCGTAAAAAAGTATTATCGGAAATCCTGATCGCTATTGAAGAGTTCAAGTTCGTCCCGGAAGAGGTGTTCCCGCGCAGCGAAAAACGCAAGGTTCGACCGCGTTATTTCGATCCCAAGTCTGGTGCAATCTGGAGCGGCAGAGGAAAAGAGCCACACTGGATTCGCGGCAAGGATCGCCGGATGTTCGAACTGGAAAGCGATTCGCTACAAATGAAGTGAAGAAGGCTTGCCGATCTCCATATTAATAAAAATACCTGAAGGCACCGCCAGAAGTGCCCTCATAGCGCAGAGACAGCCAATACAAACCATAGCGAGATGAACAATCAACTTCGGCATACGCCGAAGTTGATTGCTTTTTGCATCGACGAGATTTATTTGTCGATTTCTTACAATCAATATTCAACGCATCGTTAACATGAACAAGATATACAAGATCATATGGTCCCACGTCTCATCCGGATGGGTGGTCGTGTCGGAAGGGGCAAAACAGCGAGGCAAGACCGCTTCGACCAAGGAAGCACCGCAACTGAGCAGGGAATTTCATCACGCGGTTCGGGCCAGCAGACTGGGCATTGTCCCACTACTGCTTCTTTCCGCATTCTCCCCGAGCGTATTTGCCCAGCAAATTCCGACGGTGATTTCAGGATTAATTCAAACCAACAGCTTCAACAGCAATTCGTACATAGCGGCTTACCAGCTCATCGCCAACAGCGATAACCAAACCCAGGGCCTTCCCGAGGGCGTTTTGTTAAGTGGATTCGGAACCGGAACGACGATCCGAAACTACTTTTATGGGTATACCGACTTAAACGGACTCACCCATACAATTATCGGCGACAGTACCGGGGATACCGGCAACAATTCGCTTTTCCAGGTAAATGCGGGGCGTATTCAGATCGGAAATGGGGCGAGCGCTGGCCCGAGTTCATCTATCGCGATCGGCGCCAATGCCACGGCGTCGGTTAGCTCTGGCATAGCGCTCGGCGCCAATGCCTCGGCATCGGCTAATTCCGGCGATGTTGCCCTTGGGTCGGGATCGGTTACAGGCGCGACAAATCCGACCGCTAGCGTAACAATTGGATCCACGACCTATGGCGGTTTCGCTGGCACCAATCCGACGAGCGTCGTCAGTGTCGGTAAGGGCGGATCCGAGCGCCAGATTACTAATGTCGCCGCGGGGAGAATCACAGCGACAAGTACAGACGCAATCAACGGCAGTCAACTTTACTCGCTTGCCAGCACTACAACTAGTTCAATTACTTCGCTGTCCTCCGGCCTGAGCTCGACCAACAGCAATGTTTCATCGCTGTCGACCGGTCTGAGCTCCACCAACAGCAATGTCTCGTCGTTGTCGACCGGCCTGAGTTCCGCCAACAGCAACGTCTCGTCGCTGTCGACCGGTTTGAGCTCGACCAACAGCAACGTCTCGTCGCTATCCTCCGGACTGAGCTCGACCAACAGCAATGTTTCGTCGCTGTCCTCCGGTCTGAGCTCCACCAACAGCAATGTCTCGTCGCTATCCTCCGGACTGAGCTCGACCAACAGCAATGTTTCGTCGCTGTCCTCCGGTCTGAGCTCCACGAACAGCAACGTCTCGTCGCTGTCGACGGGCCTGAGCTCGACCAACAGCAACGTCTCGTCGTTGTCGACCGGACTGAGCTCCACCAACAGCAATGTGTCGTCGCTGTCGACCGGACTGAGCTCGACCAACAGCAACGTCTCGTCGTTGTCCTCCGGGCTTAGCACGACTAACAGCAATGTCTCGTCGTTATCGACCGGTTTGAGCTCGACCAACAGCAACGTCTCGTCGCTGTCGACCGGTCTGAGCTCGACCAACAGCAATGTCTCGTCGTTATCCTCCGGCCTGAGCTCCACCAACAGCAACGTCTCGTCGTTGTCGTCCGGTCTGAGCTCCACCAACAGCAACGTCTCGTCTCTGTCGACCGGTCTGAGCTCCACCAACAGCAACGTCTCGTCGCTGTCGACCGGTTTGAGCTCGACCAACAGCAACGTCTCGTCGTTGTCATCCGGCCTGAGCTCCACCAACAGCAACGTCTCGTCGCTGTCGACCGGTCTGAGCTCCACCAACAGCAATGTTTCGTCGCTGTCGACCGGCCTGAGTTCCACCAACAGCAACGTCTCGTCGTTGTCGACCGGTCTGAGCTCGACCAACAGCAATGTTTCGTCGCTATCGACCGGTCTGAGCTCGACCAACAGCAATGTTTCGTCACTGTCGACGGGCCTGAGTTCGACCAACAGCAATGTCTCGTCGCTATCCTCCGGACTGAGCTCCACCAACAGCAACGTCTCGTCGTTGTCGACCGGCCTGAGCTCGACCAACAGCAATGTCTCGTCGCTGTCCACCGGTTTGAGCTCGACCAACAGCAATGTTTCGTCGTTGTCGACCGGTCTGAGCTCGACCAACAGCAATGTTTCGTCGCTGTCCACCGGCCTGAGCTCAACCAACAGCAACATCTCGTCGCTGTCGACCGGCCTGAGTTCCACCAACAGCAACGTCTCGTCGTTGTCGACCGGTCTGAGCTCGACCAACAGCAATGTTTCGTCGCTGTCCACCGGTTTGAGCTCGACGAACAGCAATGTTTCATCGCTATCGACCGGTCTGAGCTCCACCAACAGCAATGTTTCGTCGCTGTCGACCGGCCTGAGCTCCACTAACAGCAACGTTTCGTCGCTGTCCTCCGGTCTGAGCTCCACCAACAGCAACGTCTCGTCGTTGTCGACCGGTCTGAGCTCCACCAACAGCAACGTCTCGTCGCTGTCCACCAGCCTCAGCTCGACCAACAGCAACGTCTCGTCGCTGTCCACCGGCCTGAGCTCCACCAACAGCTTGCTGACATCGATGTCGACGTCGACGTCGGCCGCGATCGATGCCGCGAAGACGCACTACTACAGCGTCAACGACAACGGCACGCAGCAGGGCAACTACGACAACAAGGGCGCAACGGCACCCAACGCACTCGCCGCAGGTGTCGGCGCCTCCGCAACGGGCATCAGCAGCGTCGCCGTCGGCGACAGCGCCAACGCTTCTGCGGACGGCGCGGTCGCCATCGGCCAGAATGCGTCGGCAACGAGCGGCAAGGCAGTCTCGGTCGGCTCCGGCAACACGGCGAGCGGCGACGGCGCGGTAGCGATGGGTGCGAACGACACGGCGACCGGCAACGGCGCAGTGGCGCTCGGCAACGCGAACACCGCAACCGGCACGAGCGCACTCGCCCTCGGCACGTCGAACCAGGCCACCGCAGACAACACGATTGCGCTGGGCAACCAGTCCACGGCCAGCGCGGCCAACGCGCTCGCCCTCGGCTCGAACGCCACCGCGAACGTCGCCAACTCGATCGCGCTCGGCGCGGGCTCGGTCACGGGCAACGCGGTCGGCGTGTCGACCGTCACGGTCGGCGGCATCACGTATCCGGTCTACGGAACCAAACCGGTCGGAGTGCTGAGTATCGGTTCACCGGGTCATGAGCGCCAGATCACGAACGTCGCTGCCGGTCAGGTCAATGCCACCAGCACGGACGCGATCAACGGCAGCCAGCTCAACGCGACGAACCTGGCAGTCGACGCGCTGTCCGCTGGTCTGAGCTCGACCAACAGCAACGTGGCGTCGCTGTCCACGTCGACCTCGACCGCGATCAGTTCGCTGTCGACCGGGCTCAGTTCGACGAGCAGCAGCATTACGTCGTTGTCGACAGGACTGAGTTCGACAACCAGCAACGTCGCATCGCTGTCGACCGGCCTTTCGACGACCAACGCCAGCCTGTCGTCCCTTTCGACCGCGGTCGCGCCGCTGATCTCGATCAAAACGCAGACGACGGACGGCAGCACCGCAATCGGTTCAGGATCGTCGGCATCCGCGAATTCGACGGCGATCGGCCATAGTGCGACCGCGTCGGGCGCGAATTCGACCGCAGTGGGCAAAGACGCAATGGCGTCGGGACAGAACTCGACCGCCGTGGGCCAAGGGGCAATCGCTTCGGGGAAAAACTCGAAGGCCGACGGCCAAGCCGCAGCCGCAACGGGCGACAATTCGACGGCACTGGGGCAAGGATCGACGGCTTCGGGAGCCAATACGACCGCGGTAGGCCAGGGCAGCATGGCAAGCGCCCCGAACTCCGTTGCGATCGGCACGGGCTCGGTGGCCTCCGCGCCGAACACCGTTTCTTTCGGATCCCCGGGCAATGAACGTCGGCTGACGAACGTGGCGCCTGGCATCGACGGCACGGACGCCGCGAACATGAATCAACTGTGGGGCGTCCAATCCACCGTCAACGAGGTGGCCCGTCGTGCGTACTCAGGCGTCGCCGCGGCAACCGCGTTGACGATGATTCCGGAAGTCGACCCGGGCAAAACGATCGCGGTCGGGATCGGCGGCGGCAGCTACCAAGGGTACTCGGCGTCGGCAATCGGCGTGTCCGCCCGCTTCAGCGACAACCTGAAGGCAAAGCTCGGTGTCGGGATCAGCAGCAATGGCAGTACTTACGGTGGAGGCGTCTCCTATCAGTGGTAAGCGGTAGGTACACAGCGCCCCGGGCGTCGCAGTTGCGACTGCCGCTCGGGGCGCCATTGCATGACGGAGGCGGAAACGGACCGGCGCACAGTATGCCGCCGTCACGCCGATCGCGATCCCTTGCGTCGCGTCTCCCGCTCGCGTGAGCGTGGCTTGCACCGACCGACGCCTTGCAGACATCCCTTGTCGCGGCATCCGCACTCGTCTTCCGCAGCCTGTAACCGGCCGCCAGACGAGCCGCTCGTGCGCGCCGACTCGCACACGACGCTCCCGGTGTTACGCGTGTCATTCGGTCGACATCGCGTCGATACACCGCGTGACGACCAGCCCGCCCCCCTCGTTCCGAGCGGCATTCGTTCTCCGGAACGGCCCCGATTTGTTCCTCGTTCCGCCCGCGCCCGCGATACATCGCCTCCAGGCGTGGTCATCGCCCAACTCGTCTATGCACCAATATCGTGAAAATCCACGACACTCAGGATTGGAAAATAAATCAATTAAATAAAACGACAACTGCAAATCATGTAAAGATATTCATTTAAAGAACCAGCCACAAACAATCCGTCGATACAATTTCACACATCCCCTGGAAGTTCGCCAGTTCATAAAAAATCAACACAAAATTACATATTTGAACTTATAGAATCACACTTTCGACAAGCCTTGAAGTATCGAAACCTGCCAGTACGGAGAATCGAGGAATAGTCGAATTCGGCTCGACGACTTCCGATCCGGTCATGACGTTCCTCCATACCCAATTTCAATATCAATTCGCCACACGAGACCAAGATGAACGAGCCTTCAGATTGCCCGGCGAGAAAATCCGCGCCAAAGGAAAAGGTCAATGAGAATAAATTTTCCTGTCGAAAGAAAGTGTTGGCGGAGATCCTGAAGGCGGTCGTGGAATTTCAATTCACCCTGGACGAACTGTTCCCGGACATCCGGAAGCGGAAGGCTCGTCCACGCTACTTCGATCCGGTCAGCGGAGCAACGTGGAGCGGGCGTGGAAGAGAACCTCACTGGATTCGCGGCAAGGATCGCAGGAAGTTCGAACTCGATAGCGGCACGCCGACAAACGAGCCGGAACGCTGAGACGCCGTCGATCGAACTTGCGTTCGTCACCGTGTCGGCGCGAGCGCGCCCTTCACCGAATCGCGGCCAAACACTCACGACCGTCGCCTTGTCGACCGGCGGGAGCGTCGGCAGGAACCGCACTTCGTCGCCCAAGCCGACGCCGGAGCCCGACAGGTGACGTATCCGTCGCTGACTGACTGCAGCCAGTTGTCGAATCTGCAAGCGCCGGCTTCGAGATCCGCGAAGTGAAGGCGGTCGAGCGGCACGATCGCCGCATCGACCGAAGGTATGGCGTGCGATGCCATATTCATTCAGTCTCCGGAAAACCGTACCCGCTTAGCGGACCGCACGCGTTTCGCGCGCACGATCGGATTCGATCGCGACGTCAGGCTCATCGCGCCGCGTAGCCGATCGAACGCGACATCCTCCTTCGTCCCGAAGCGGTTGACCGCCGGCCACGCGAGCGCTTCGTCGAGCCAGGCTTGCCACGCGTCTCCATGAAAACGCCGCGCGAACTCGCGTACCAAGCCCGGCGCCGCGATCACGATGCCCGCGAGCAGGTAATACGCCCAGAAGCTGCCCGCGCCGACGAGCCGGTCGAGCCGGCACACGGACACCGCCGCGAGCAGCCCGGCCACCGACGCGAGATCGGTGCGTCGTTCGCGGATCGCCCGTGCCACCAGATTGTGCTGACCGCCGTACGCGGCGAAGGAAATCTCCTTGCCGGCTGCAAGCTCCGCGCAGAACATCGCGAGCGCGGCCATCTCGTCGACGCGCGCCGCATCGTCGCGCGGCCCGCAGACGCGCAGCACGATCGCGTCGATGACGGCCCCCGGCCGGGCCGACGGCTCCACGCAGGCCGCCGCGGCGGTGGCGCGTCGTTCTCTCAGGTTCTTCGCCAGCGGCGGCACTTCACCGTTCGCGAGCCGCTCCCGCATTTCGTCCGTGTCGACCTCGTCGCTGTCGGGCGCGACACCGTCGGCAATCCGCTCGAGCGCGGCCCAGCCGTCGTTCGGATCGTCGAAGGCCCACGCATCGATGAAGCCATGCGCCGCATCGAATGTCGCGCGCGATCCCGGGCAGTATCGTTCCGCACGCGCGAGCTGCCGTGCGTCGGGAACGTGCATGCACACATCGGTCGCATCGCATGCGCAACCGCCACCGTCCGTCGCAATCCACGGCGCGAGTTCGTGCAGGACACCGATCGCTTCATGCGACAGATTCGCGCCGGCGCGCACGCGTGCCGCGTGCGTCGGCGTAGCGGCCGGCGCGCAGATGTCGCCCGTCGCCACGCAAGTCACTTCGTTCAGGTAGTCGATCAGGTACTGCAGCCACGCGGCCGTGCGCAGCCGGTCGGGCGTCGCGCCGCGGGCATCGCCATACTTCGCTGGGTCGGTGAGCATGGGTGGTCCGGAATGGTTCTGGCAAATCGAAATGATCGTTCTATGTCCATCGACGCAGGTGGCACGGTGCGTCTCGCCCGCCCCTGCATGGCCGCCCGCATCGGATCGCGAAACAGGCGGCCAGCCGGTCGTCACGCCGATACGCGCGACGACGCGAATGCATCGCGAAACCGGATCGCCCGCCGTGCATCGTTGCACGGTCTTCGTCCATGGCGGACGCCCGGCTCCGCTCGCGCGACGCTTACTGCACGTGGAACTTCGGCGACGTCAGGACGGTACCGCCCACCGTACAGTCCGGCGTCAGCGCGGCGTTGTTGAACGTCAGCGACGAGTTCGCATCGCTCCACGCCGTCACGACCTTGCTCGGCCCGCAGGTGCCGAGCAACGTGACGTTCACCTTCACGTTGTTGATCGACAGTTGCGTCGTGCTGTCGGCTTGCCCCGTCCACGGCGACGTGCTGCTCGCGCTGCCGCTGATCAGGCCGCACGTCGCGCCGCCCGAGAACGTCGTCGACGTGATGTTGACGATACCGGTCGACGTGATCGTGCCGTTGAAGGTCGCGTTGCAGTTTGCGTTGATCGATCCCTTGGCAAGGGTCGTCAGCCCCGTCGCCGAGAACGGCTCGCCGTTCGGATTCATCGGCTGGCCATCGGCGCGCGAAACGTTGACGGCGAAAGCAGGCGCGGCCGAGACCGCGGTGAAAGCCACTGCAGCAACAAGCGATACGATTGTGCGAATGCTCATTTGAACTGCCCCCTCTCTTCACGAATGGCGGCACGCCGCCAGGAACGCGACCTTCCGGCCGGAACGAGCCGGCCGGCAGGTCGCAGGAAGCCGCCGGCACGCGTCATGCGCGCCGGTCGGCTCAGAACTTGTAGGAAATCCCGACGAACGTGATCAGCGGGTCGGCCTTCAACTTCGTGCGCGTGGTCGCGAGCGTCGACCCGTCGGCCGCCTTGATCACGAGCGACGAGTAGGTCTTCAGCGGCATGTAGGTCAGCGTCGCCGTGAGCCCCCAGTGCTTGTCGATCGCATAGCTCGCGCCGATGTTGTAGACCGGCGTGAACGACGACGACGCCTTGCCCTCCACCGACGTCGCCCCCGGCTTGCCGGCGCCGGCGGCGAGCACGCTGCCGAGGTTCTCGTTGATGTCCTTCGCGAAGTTGCCGTTCAGTTCGATGTTGCTGAACCAGCTGTAGGCCACGCCGATCCCGACGAACGGGCGGAACTTCGCCGTCGACGAATTGAAGTAGTACTGCAGAATGATCGTCGGGCTCCACTGCCGCGCGTTCTTCACGGCCGGCTGGTTCGCCGACTTGTCCATGTCGACGTTGCCGAGCGCGCCGGCCGGACCCGGCGGCCTGATCACGCCGTGCCCGGTGAGCGTGAACTCGGGCGGCACGCCGAGCACCGACGTCACCGCGATGTGGTCGGTGAAGAAGTGCGTGAGCGTGAGGCCGACCGTATCGGCGTTGTTGACCGTCAGGCTCGTGCCCGGCGACGTGAACGAACCGGGCAGGCGCAACGGTCCGTTGATCGGCATGTTCGCGAGATTCGTCGTCAGCCCGTTGGTCGAATCCTGCGGCATGATGTGCAGCCAACCCAGCGTCGCGACGTTGTCGCCCGCCTGCTGGGCCGATGCGAGCGTCGATACGCCTGCGACGACACCCGCGACAATCAGCTTCTTCATGAAGTCTCCCCCTCATTCCGTCCGGGCGCCGCGCATTCGCGCGCGGCGCCGCCGTGTCTCCATCCGCACGCGGTCACTGCACGAACGCGCCGACCGTGAAGTACGGGTTGCTCGTATCGGCCATGTCGAGGAACCCGAACACGCCGCCGGTGAACACGAACTTGCCGGTCGCCGGCCCCGACGCCGCATCCGCATGCACGGTCGTCACGACGCCCGGCACCTTCTGCGTGTAGTCGAGGTTCAGCGCGCGCGTGAGTGCGGCTTGCGACGCGTTGAACGGATCGAGCAGCGTGGCCTGCGCGCCGACGAGCGCGGTCGCGCGGTAGTTGAACGCGCTGTCGACGCCCGTGTACTCGCCGTCCTGCGAGCCCTGCGCGATCGCCGTCTGCGGGCTCAGGAACGAGATGCCCGATTCGTCGTCCGCGCTCGGCGGGCCTTGCGTGAGGTCCGCATTCGCGGCGCCGGTACGGATGAAGATCGGCACGAGCTGGTTGCGCAGCTTGCCGACGATCAGGATCCCCTTGCCGGCCTTCGCCGGATCCAGCGCGGCGAGCGTCGGCGGAATCTGCGGCTGGTAGTTGAGCGACTGGAATGCCGGCGCATCGGGACGCAGCGTGAACGGCTGGTTCACGGTCGCGCTCGACGCAAGCGGCTGCCCGCCGTTCTTCTTGCCGAAGTTGTCGGTTTCCGTATAGCTGCCGTCCGCGTCGATCGTCACCTTCTGGTCGAGCGCCACTGGCTGGAAGTTCTGCGACGGCACCTGGTGATAGCCGAGCTGGTTGTACGTGCCGGCGATCTTCGTCAGGTCGGTTTCGAGCGACGAGAAGCTGATGAACGGGTAGTACGGGAACGTCGTCTTCGGGATCTTGCCGACGCCGATCACGCCGTCGAACTGAATCGTCGCGCCGGGGATCGCGCCGCCCAGCACGCCTTCGCCGAGGAACAGCCGTGCGGGTCGGCTCGGGTCGAGGCTTGCGTTCTGCATCCGGAACGTGCACTGGTTCAGCTTCACCGTCGGCAGCCCCGTTTCGTCGGCCAGCGTGCCGTCGACCACGTTGGCGGGCGCCGTGTCGCGGGTCGGCTGCACGGTGCCCGTCGCGGTCGGCACCGGCGACGCGAGGTAGGTCATCCGGTACGTCATCTTCGTGGTGTCGAGCTGCACCTTCACGAGCTCGCCCGACCCGGAGCCGCCGATGAACACCGTGTTGTAGTCGATCGTCTGCGGGCACAGCCGCACCGCCGGCGCGGGCGGCGGGTCGCCGTCGCCGCCGCATGCGGCCAGCACGGGCGCGAGCGACGCCGCGGCCATCCAATGTTTCACATTCATAGGAATCCTCTTGAAATTCGATTCGCCGGCGGCGACGCATGCGCCGCCGGTGTTACGTGTTCAATGCAGGGTTACTGGACGAACGCGCCGACCGTGAAGAACGGGTTGACCTTGTTGTTGTCGACGACCATCGCGTAGACGTTGCCGGCCGTCACGAGCCAGCCCGTGTCGCCCTTGCTGAAGATCGCGACGTCGCCGGTCGCCCCCTTCGCGTTGAAGCCCTGCGTGGCCGTGACCTTGATCTTGCCGGGCGTGGCCTGCGTATAGTCGAGCGAGAACTGCGAGGTGACCGACGACGTCTGCGGATCGATGAACGCCGCGGTATTGCCCTGGAACAGCGTGGACGTATAGTTCGCGGCGATCGTCGACACGGCGGTGCCGTCGTTGCAGGTGCCGGCTTCGGGCAGGAAGAAACCGCCGTTGAAGGTACCCGGCAAGTCCGGATGCGGAATAGTGATGTCGAAGCTCGGGCCGCCTGTCGCAATGGCACCGGTCGGGCCATCGGAGGTCACGATACCGCACGCCGACGCGCTGGTTGCGCCGATGTACCCGCCTTTCAGCGAATTCGCCGCGATCGCCTTGGTCGACGAGAGCATCGAGATACCGACTTCGGCATCGGCAACCGACGCAAGGACGTTGCTCTCGTCGACGTGCGTGTAACCGACACGAATCACCACCGGCACCAGCACGCCATTCAGCTTGCCGACGATCATGATCCCCTTCGCCTGGCTGGGAGCCAGGATCACGATGGCCGACCCCTGTCCGGCAAACGGATAGACGACCGAGCCGAGCGCGCTGGCCTTCGCATTGCTCACGAAGACGTTGTCGGCCGATCCGTCCGCGTTCCTGCGCAATGTCCACGGCGTTCCGGTGGTCTGACACGAGTAGTCGCTGCCCTGCGTGATCGTGCACGATCCGTCTGCGTTGAGCGTCTGGTTCCAGTTGATGACGTCGGGCTGCCAGCCGACGGGCCCGAGAAAATTCTGATAGTTGGAGCCGACCGGCGACAGGTGAATGCCGACCTCGTTGTAGTTGCCTGCGACCTTCGTGAAGTCGGTTTCCGTTTCGACGAAGCCGATGAACGGATAAAAATCGAACGTGCGCGACGGCACGACCCCGAGCACCAGACCCGGAATCGGCTCGAGGCCCTTGAACGCAATCGTCGCGCCCGGAATGCCGCCGCCCACCACGCCGTTGCCGACGAACAGCATCGGCGGATCCGCGCGATTGATCGTCACCGAATACGCGCCGTCGCTCGTCGCGCCGCTGTCGAGCACGAACGCACAGCGATTCTGCTCGGCCGTCGGAAGATTGGTCGGATGATGAAACGCGCCGCTGATCGTCAGGCCCGCGCGCGTAGTGTTGACCTGCCCTGCCGAGGTCGGCACCGACGATTCGATGAACTGCATCTGATAGGTGAGCTTCGTCGTATCGAATTTCACCTTCACGTACTCGCCGCTGCCGGCGCCGCCCGTATACGTCGTCGTGTAATCGAGCGCGTCGGGGCACAGCTTCGTCACGACGGGCGGCGTCGTTTCCGCGCCGCTCGGCCCGCATGCGCTGCCCGAGCACTGCGGCACGGTGATCGGCCCCGGATCGTCGCCGCCGCCGCAACCGGCGACGAACGGCAGCGCCAGCACCGCGCACGCCAGGATCGCCTTCCGCCATTCAGGAATGCAAATCATCTACCCCTCCTTTTCAGGTACGACAAGTCTCGTCCGGCCGGGCTGCATGGCCCGCCGGTTGGTATCGCGCCGCCGCCCGAAAGGCGCGGCGCATGACGATGCACGCAAGGCGGCCGCGATGCCGGTCGGGCACATGCAGCAGACGAGCGCGCTCCCGCGGCGCCGTCATGCGGCACGGCGCCGTCGGAACGATCGAAACGGAAAGTGGCTTGCCGCTACGGCTTGCCGCTATGGTTCGCCGCTACACGGCGACGTGACGATGCAGCCGCGCGACCTGCGTCGCGCCTGCATTCAGCGAAATATCGGAAAACGGCAGTCCCGCTGGCCCTGCGGATAGGCGTCTCATGGCGTGGTCTCCATACGTACGCTTGATTCGTTATCGTGATGCGTCGTTTGTCGAGACTATGATCGGACGCTTCCCACAAGTAAATGGATGCAGAGTTCCAAACGGATGAAACCGCGCGATCCTAGCGCTTGCACGGTATTTGACAGTTTTTCAAACGGCCTTCATTTTATTTGCTCAGACAAATACCGGGCCGTGGAACACGCGTTTGAACGGCAACCGCCGATCCGCGCCGAGCCAGGCCGGCCCCCTTCGGCGGCCCGCACGCATGCTGCGCCGCAACCTCAGACGTCGATGATCGCGAGTGTGCCGTGGCTGCCGGGAAGCACCGCGTGGCGCGTGCCGGCGCGCGCGAGATACATCTGCCCGGCCCCGACCGCGACCGTTTCCGCGTCGACTTCCAGCATCAGCGTGCCGTCGAGCACCAGCAGCCCCTCGTCGTAGTCATGCACTTCCGCTTCGTAAGGCTGCGCATCCATGCGCAGCACCTTGATCCGGGCCGGCCCGACTTCGCCGACGATCGTGGATTTCCAGGCGGCAACCTGTGCATCCGCCACGGATTTGAAATCGATCAAGGACATGCGCCGCTCCGTATCACCGTGAAAGGAACGCATTATCGCGAGCGCCACGCGTGCCGTCCCGGTACGGCGCGCGGGCCGGCAGGCAGCACAGTCGGCCGGGCCGCCGAGCGGGCGCGCGGTCGCGGCCGGTTCGCGGAAAACACTCCGCATTGTTCGCTTCACTCGAATAAAGCACCGAATCATGAGTCGATATCGCCGCCATTCACGCAAATCCGGCACCGGCACGACGCGGCCTTTCCACCGAAATGCATTTCGATCTGCCGATTGCTAATATGGCGGTCCCGCGATCCCGCACCACAATACCGTTCGACATGACGCCGTTCGCCATGCCGTCCCCGGTCCCGGCCGCTTCGCAGCGGCGGCGGCGCCGGGCACGCGCGGCGCCCGCCGTCGCGCCGGGCGGCCGTGCCATCCGTGAGCATGCAACCGATCCTTTCCGTCTCAGACCTCTCCAAGACTTACGCGTCCGGCTTCCAGGCGCTGAAGCACGTGACCCTCGACATCCGCCCCGGCGAGATCTTCGCGCTGCTCGGGCCGAACGGCGCCGGCAAGACGACGCTGATCGGCTCGATCTGCGGCATCGTCACGCCGACCGAAGGCCGCGTGACGGTCGGCGGCCACGACATCCGCGATCAATACCGCGCGGCCCGGGAAATGATCGGCCTCGTGCCGCAGGAGCTGACCACCGACGCGTTCGAAACCGTCTGGGCCACCGTGTCGTTCAGCCGCGGCCTGTTCGGCAAGGCGCCCGATCCCGCCTACATCGAGAAGACGCTGAAGGCGCTGTCGCTGTGGGACAAGCGCGACAACAAGCTGATGACGCTGTCGGGCGGCATGAAGCGCCGCGTGATGATCGCGAAGGCGCTGTCGCACGAACCGCGCATCCTGTTCCTCGACGAGCCGACGGCCGGCGTCGACGTCGAGCTGCGCCGCGACATGTGGAAGCTCGTCGATTCGCTGCGCGAAAGCGGCGTGACGATCCTGCTGACCACGCACTACATCGAGGAGGCCGAAGAGATGGCCGACCGGATCGGCATCATCCTCGGCGGCGAACTCGTGCTCGTCGAGGAAAAGCGCGAACTGATGCGCAAGCTCGGCAAGAAACAGCTCACCGTGCAGCTCGAGCAGCCGCTCGCGGACGTGCCGCCCGCGCTCGCGCCGTTCGGGCTCGAACGCGCGGAGGACGGCGCCGCGCTCGTCTATACGTACGATTCGCAGCGCGACGACGCGAGCATCGCGAAGCTGATCAACGCGCTCGGCTCGGCCGGCATCGGCTTTCGCGACCTGCACACGACGCAGAGTTCGCTCGAGGATATTTTCGTCAGCCTGATCGACAATCGCCGCAACGGCGCACAAGGGGCCTAACGCACATGGCGAACTGGAATTTTCACGGCATCCGCGCGATCTACCGCGCCGAAATGGCCCGCACGCGCCGTACGCTGATGCAGAGCATCATCGCGCCGGTGATCTCGACGTCGCTGTATTTCGTCGTGTTCGGCTCGGCGATCGGCTCGCGCATCAGCGACGTGAACGGCATCGGCTACGGGTCGTTCATCGTGCCGGGCCTCGTGATGCTGTCGCTGCTGTCGCAGAGCATCTCGAACGCGTCGTTCGGCATCTACTTCCCGCGCTTCACCGGGACGATCTACGAGATCCTGTCCGCGCCCGTGTCGTACTGGGAGATCGTGATCGCGTACGTCGGCGCGGCCGCGTCGAAGTCGATCCTGCTCGGCGTGATCATCCTCGCCACGGCCGGCCTGTTCGTGCCGCTGCACATCCTGCATCCGTTCTGGATGGTGCTGTTCCTGGTGCTGACGGCCGTCACGTTCAGCCTGTTCGGCTTCGTGATCGGCATCTGGGCCGACAGCTTCGAGAAACTGCAGCTCGTGCCGCTGCTGATCATCACGCCGCTCACGTTCCTCGGCGGCAGCTTCTATTCGGTCGACATGCTGCCGCCCGCGTGGCGCGTGATCACGCTGTTCAATCCGATCGTCTACCTGATCAGCGGCTTCCGCTGGTCGTTCTACGGGATCGCCGACGTGCACGTGTGGATCAGTCTCGCCGCGACCGCGCTGTTCCTCGTGATCCTGCTCGTGATCGTCGCGTGGATGTTCCGCACCGGCTACAAACTGAAGAATTGACGACGGCCGGCGTCACGCGCGCCGCCCGCCGATGACGCATTTGGGCAAGCAGGCGGCGCTTTTCCTCTGATGCGGCAGTTTGTGGTCGCGTCTACTGAATACGAAGCATCGGGGCCCTGGAGCATGCGCTGCGCGGCCCCTTTTTCATTTCAGAGGACGCCATGCCCGCCGCCACCGCTCCCGCCTCCGCCGCCGCCCGGCTCGAACGCCTGCCGTTCTCCGGCTATCACAAGCGCATCTTCTTCATCATCGCGATCGCGTTCTTCTTCGATTCGGTCGACCTCGGCACGATGACGTTCGTGCTCGGCTCGATCCGCAAGGAGTTCGGGCTGTCGACCGCGGCCGCCGGCCTCGTCGCGAGCGCGAGCTTCTTCGGGATGGTGCTCGGCGCGGCCGTCGCCGGCCTGCTCGCCGACCGCTTCGGCCGCCGGCCCGTTTTCCAGTGGAGCATGGTGCTGTGGGGCGCCGCGTCGTACCTGTGCTCGACCGCGCAGAGCGTCGACGCGCTGATCGTCTATCGCGTGCTGCTCGGCATCGGGATGGGCATGGAGTTTCCGGTCGCGCAGACGCTGCTGTCCGAATTCGTGCCGACCGAGAAGCGCGGCCGCCTGATCGCGCTGATGGACGGCTTCTGGCCGCTCGGCTTCATCACGGCCGGCATCGTCGCGTATTTCGTGCTGCCGCAATTCGGCTGGCGCACCGTGTTCGCGCTGCTCGCGATTCCGGCCGTGTTCGTGCTCGTCGTGCGCCGTATCGTGCCGGAATCGCCGCGCTGGCTCGAACATGCGGGCCGGCACGCGCAAGCCGACACGGTGATGCAGTCGATCGAGGCAAAGGTGATGCGCTCGGCCGGCGTCGCGACGCTGCCGCCGCCGTCGCGGCTCGCGGAGCCGGCCGTCGCCCGTGGCCGCGGCGCATGGCGCGAGATCTGGAGCGGCGTGTACCGCCGCCGCACGGTGATGGTATGGCTGCTGTGGTTCTTCGCGCTGCTCGGCTTCTACGGCCTCACGTCGTGGCTCGGCGCACTGCTGCAGCAGGCCGGCTTCGAAGTCACGAAATCGGTGTTCTACACGGTGCTGATCTCGCTCGGCGGCGTGCCGGGCTTCCTGTGCGCCGCGTGGCTCGTCGAACGCTGGGGCCGCAAGCCCACCTGCATCGCCTCGCTGATCGGCGGCGGCGCGATGGCGTACGCGTACGGCCAGAGCGCGCTGTACGGCGGCAGCACGACGCTGCTGATCGTCACGGGCCTCGCGATGCAGTTCTTCCTGTTCGGGATGTGGGCGGCACTGTACACGTACACGCCCGAGCTGTACGGCACCGGCGCACGCGCGACGGGTTCGGGCTTCGCGTCGGCGATCGGCCGGATCGGCTCGCTGATCGGGCCTTACGTGGTCGGCGTCGTGTTGCCGGTGTTCGGTCAGGGCGGCGTGTTCACGCTCGGTGCGCTGTCGTTCGTCGCGGCGGCCATCGCCGTCTGGACGCTCGGGATCGAGACGAAGGGGCTCGCGCTGGAGCAACTGGCGGCAGGCGACGAGACGGGCGGCAGCGGCCGGTATCCGGCGACGGCGGCGGACGAGGCGTCCTGATCGCGGCGGTCGGTTTTTGCGCCGTTTCGGGCAGGCGAGCGTTCGGTGCCGCCCGGCGGGCTGCATGAATCGCGCGTGCTCTCCGGCGCGATCGCCCATTGCGAAGCCGCCGCCGCGTAACGCGCGGCGGCGGTCATCCGGCAGCGGCGCGGCCGCGGCCGGTCAGGCGTCGGCGACGATGAATTCTTCGGCCGCCTTGCGCTGGATCGCGGCCATCACGGCCAGTTCACGCTTGCTGCGCGCGTCGCCGGACACGACGCCCGTCGCATGCTTCGCCTTCGCGCCCAGCGGGAAAAAGACGAACGACGCGCCGGCCGGGGCCGCCGGCTCCGCACGCAGGCGTTTGTTCAGGATTTTCAGGTACTTCTTCTTCGAGACTTCCTTGGCAGCCATGGCACCCTCCACGTACACGTGATGCGGGCCAGCATACCAGTTTTGCCGTTGCGCTCCGTGACAGCGGCCGCGCGGCGCTCCCCACCGCTTCGATCGCGCGTGAACAATTTTTCGCTCGCGATGTCGATTCGCGTCGCCGTCGCGCGTCGTATCGTCGTAACCGATCGTTTTGCCGTCGCACCGCCGGCAAGCGCCCTATTCACTATTCACGTTCGAGGAGATACGACAATGCGCGTCATGGTCATCGTCAAAGCCACCGCCGATTCCGAATCCGGCCAAATGCCCGACCCCGACATGCTGGCCGCGATGGGCCAGTTCAACGAGGAACTGATGAAAGCAGGCATCCTGCTCGCGGCCGACGGGTTGCGCCCGAGCAGCCACGGCAAGCGTGTGCGCTTTTCCGGCAAAAGCCGCGCGGTCACCGACGGCCCGTTCGCCGAAACGAAGGAACTCGTCGCCGGCTACTGGCTGTGGCGGGTGAAATCGATGGAGGAAGCCGTCGAATGGGTGAAGCGCTGCCCGAACCCGATGCCCGGCGACTCCGATATCGAGATCCGCCCGCTGTTCGAGGCCGAGGATTTCAGCCCCGCATTCACCCCAGGGCTGCAGAAGCCATAAGCGCAAAAACGTACCCATTGACGGAGCCCTGTCGAGTAACGTATCGTTTTGACACGTTAATCGACAGGGCTCCGTCATGCATTCCCGTTTCGACCGTTTCCGCTCGACCGCGCTCGGCGCCCAGCTCGAAGCGTTGATCGATCGGCCCGAGCGCTATCTCGAGTTCGCGGCGCTGTCGCGTGTCGGCGTCGCCGCGATCGGCGCGATCCAGGACGAGATCGCGCGCACCTTCCCCGAAGTCGAAGCCGACACGACGGCCCGCCAGTTCTGCGGCGCGATGGTCGCCGACGTGATGCGCCGCCACGGCCATGAGGTCGTGCAGGCGCGCGGGCGGCTCGGCGGTGCGCCGTTCAGCTATGGCGCGGTATTCAGCGCGTACCCGCACCGGCTGCCGTTCGCCGACGTCGTCGCCGCGCTGGCACGCATGCCCGCCCGGCTCGCCGCCTGTGCGGCGCATGTGCCGGCGGCGCTGGCCGTGCGCCGCCCGGCCGGCACCGGCTTCTCGCTCGTCGAACATGCATGCCACCTGCGCGATCTCGATGCGGTGTTCGCCGCGCGCATCGACGCCGTGCGCACCGCCGAGCTGCCCGTGATCGAATCCGTCGACGGCACCGCGCTCGCCGCGCAACGCGACTATCTCGCGCAGCCGCTCGAGCTCGCGGTGGCGGCGTTCGGCCGCGGCCGCGCCGCGCTGTGCGCCACCGCGGCCGCGCTGGAACCGTCGCAACTCGCCCGCTGCGGGCTGCGCGACGGCATCCGCCGCATGTCGCTCGACGAACTCGTGCGCGAGCTGCTCGACCACGACCGCACGCACATGCTCGAACTCGACGAACTGCTCGCCGAACTCGAATTGCCGCCGCTTCCTTCGATGCACGCCGCATGATCCCGTCCACGCCCGTCGTCTTCATTCACGGTTTCATCGGCACGTTCGACGTGCGCGGATGGAACGGCCCGCATCTCTGCCCCGACCTGCTCGGCTACGGCGCGCATCGCGCCACACCGCCCGACGCGATCTCGCTTGCCGCGCAGGTCGAGCACGTGCGGCAAACCGTCGATGCGTCCTTCGGCATGCAGCCGGTCGATGTCGTCGGCCATTCGGTCGGCGGCGCGATCGCGATGCTGTTCGCGCGGGCGCACCCCGAACGCGTGCGGCGCATCGTCAACGTCGAAGGCAATTTCACGCTCGACGATGCGTTCTGGTCGGCTTCGGTCGGCCGCATGACGCCCGGCGGAGCCGATGCGATGCTCGACGGGCTGCGCGCGGCGCCGCTCGACTGGCTGCGCGGCGCGATCGACGCACCGTCGCCGCGCCAGCTCGACGATGCACGCCGCTGGCTCGCGCATCAGCCGGCATCGACGCTGCGGGCGATGGGCCGCTCGGTGATCGAGACGACGGGCGCCGCGAGCTACCTGCCGGCGCTCGCGCAGGTGTTCGAGCGTCACCCCGTCTGGCTGATCGCCGG
Source organism: Burkholderia sp. MSMB1835 (assembly GCF_001526365.1). Taxonomy (NCBI): domain Bacteria; kingdom Pseudomonadati; phylum Pseudomonadota; class Betaproteobacteria; order Burkholderiales; family Burkholderiaceae; genus Burkholderia; species Burkholderia sp. MSMB1835. The sequence goes on along the minus strand of NZ_LOYP01000051.1, from coordinate 76,132 downwards.
CGAACGCTCGCGCGCCGGCTGGCACGTGCCCGAACACGCGCTCGCACGCTGCGCCGGCTTCGACACGATCGCCGGCAGCGGGCACCTGATCGCGGCCGAGCAGCCCGATGCGTTGCGCGCCGCCCTCGCGCGCATCGTATGCAAGCCGTCCGCCTGACAACCCGTAGGATTCGCCGAAATATGGTTGAAAGGCGCGGTTGCTAGAGTCGCCGGAACAGGGTTTTCCCGGCCTCCGGCCGGACTGGGTCGACACATGCAAGGATCGATACGCCTGGCACGTACCTTCTGGCTGCTTCTGCTGCTCGCCGTCACGAGCCCTGCTTTCGCCTTCCATGCGCGGGTCGTCGCGATCCCGAGCGCCGCGATGAGCGAGACGCTGAAGGCCACCATCGTGCTGCCCGACGATTACGCGCGCGACAACCACGGCGAACGTTACCCCGTCGTCTATCTGCTGCACGGCTCGGGCGGCGACCATACCGACTGGACGTCGAACACGCACATCGCCGCGCTGGCCGACCGCTATCGCGTGATCCTCGTGATGCCCGACGGCGGACACGAAAGCTGGTACATCGACAGCCCGTTCGATTCGGGCAGCCGCTACGAGACCTTCGTCGGCGACGAAGTCGTGTCCTATGTCGACCTGCATTTCCGCACGATCGCGGCCCAGCACGCGCGCGCGATCACCGGGCTCAGCATGGGCGGCTTCGGCGCACTGCGCATCGCGCTCGACCGGCCCGATACCTTCGGCGCGGTCGGCAGCATCAGCGGCGCGGTCGATCCGCGCTGCTGCACGGACGAGCCGGGGATCGCCCATGTGTTCGGCGATCCCGATCGCCATCCGTCGTTCTGGAATCGCAACGTGATCGTCGAAAGCGCGCGGGCGTTCGTGCGCGCACATCTCGACCTGACGATCGATTGCGGCCGCGACGATGCATTCGTCGGCTCGAACCGCACGCTGCATGAACGGCTCGTCGCGCTCGGCGTGCCGCACGATTATGCGGAGCGGCCGGGCGGCCATACGTGGGATTATTGGGCGAATGCGATCCGCTACCAGATGCGGTTCTTCGCGACGTCGTTCCAGCATCGAGGCTACGCGTCCCGTGCCGCGCCGGGCACGACGCGCGCGGGCTGACGCACGACTCCCCTTGCAGCGTCTATCCGGCCGCAGGCTGCAAGGCCCGACACGGAAATCGAAACGGGAAGACGAACCGGCATGCCGGGCATGAATGCCCGGCAAAAAGATGAATGCGCGTCGCTCGACGCGCGATAAAGCGCAACGCCGGAACCGTCAGTTGTCCTGCGCGGCGCTCGCGCCGACGATGCGATCGAAGAATTCCTGTGCACGCGCCAGCTCGTCGAGCGCGCGATCGAGACGCGACATCGCGCGTGCGTATTCGGCCGACGAGCCGTCGTCGTCGCTTTCGCCGCGCACCGCGCGAAACGCCTGATCCACGTTGCGCGTCGCTTCGACGAAGCGTTGTGCGGCTCGCGCTTCCCGCGAACAGATGTGGGTCGACATCGACACTCCTCCCTCAGGATTGCAGTGTGAAGCACGCCGACGCTCAGTGTGCGTGGTACGCATGTCGGCGGCGTGAACCACGCCCCGTCGCGTGGCGACGTATCGGCCGCGGCACCGCGCGCTTCGTGCCGATTGTCGCTCCGCGTTCGCCGATCCGCTACGACGAGATTGCAACAAATTCTTGCGCGAACGATTTCGCGCGTGGCGTCACGCGCGCCCGATGCGCGGATGGGCGAGCCCGGCGAATGCGGCTGCCTCGCCCGGCGACAGGTCGAACAGATCGCCGGTGAGATCGCGCGGATGCTCGGCCGCCGGCCGGTTGCGCATGCGCGCGACATGCGCGGGCGCCACATACGCGGCCGCCGTTTCGATCGGCGGCACATCGAACAGATCGCGCGTGACGCCGCGCACGGCGTCCGTCGGCGAACGGCCGCGCAAGCGCGCGACCAGCTCGACGAAGCGATCGAAATCGCCTGCGCGCGTGGCCTTGTTCACTTCCGCGAGATCGCGCGCCTTCAGCACGCACGGCTGCGCGAGCCGCACGAAATACGGCGCTTCGAGCTCCACCGACAGCGCGAGCGGATAGCTCTTGCCCGTCTGCTCCTTCGCACGCCCGATGCAATCGACCACGGCCGCGCCCTGCGCGGCGCCCAGCGGCCTGCCGGTGCTCACGCTGCGCAGGTGGTCGGGAAACACGCGCAACTGCGTGCCGACCGTCAGCGCGGTGGACGATGCGCACACGAGCGCGTAGTGCTGCTCGCGGCGCCGGCCCGACGGCAACGTCGAACGGCTGGCGATGAACGTATGCGCCGGCAAAGGCCGCACCTGCCCGCTTGCGTCGACCCACGCATTCCACAGCAGCGCGTCCTTGCGCTCGCCCGCGCGCGGGCGCGACGCGACCGGCGAAAACAGCGCGAGCAGCGAGCCCGTGCGATGCGCGGCGACTTGCGCGCTGCTGCCGAGCGGCTGGTTGATGCCCCACAGAAAGCGCCCGCCCCCGAGCCGGCGCTCCCATTCCTTGCGGAGCACGACGGTCGGCAGTTCCTCGCCGGACTCGGTACCGATCTTGGTCCAGCAGAACGTGGGTGGGAGGTGTTTCAGTGTCATCAACTTTCTCGGGATACAGCCTCGCTGTCGACAGCAAGCCCATTCAATAGCCGTAACTGTATAGGTATAATGCATCGCATGGAAGCCCCGGACCAAGATTTTCCCGTTCAAGACCTGTTGCGCCGCTTGATGGCAGATACACGCTCGTCCAGCGAAATCGCGCGACTTTCCGGGGTCAGCCAGCCAACCGTGTCGCGCCTTCGGCTGTCGAACGGGCGCCGGCTGCGCCGCAGCGCGCCATTCAACAAGCTATGCAGTTTCTATGGTGTCGATACGGAGCCGTCGCGCCGCCGGTACAACGAGCTGCTGCGCGACGCGATCGTCGACGCGTGGGACGGCTCGGACGAGCACGGCCGGGCGCTGCTGGTCGTGATTCAAGGGCTGAAGGATTTGCAGGCGAAGGCCGATGACGGGTGATGTCGCCGACGTGCCCGGTCATTCGTCGAGATTGAACGTGATCGGTGCGCGCGGCCGCATCGGCGACGGCGCACCGTTTTCCGCGTGCGTCGCGCAGCGGTTCGCCAGCACCGCGTCGCGCGCCGCGGCATCGAGGCGCGGACAGCCGCTGCCGGTCGCGACACGCGCGGCGACCATCCGGCCTGCCGCATCGGGCCCCCGTCCGGCGTTCAGCCGTCCTCGCACGCGCGAATCGCGCGTCGCCAAGGGTATGAAGAGGACTGCGTAGCGATCGCTCCGATATCCATCGCGTCGCGCTGTGTCGCTCGCCCTGTCACTGTCCGTGGCCGTACCCCGTCAGCCGTCGCACGCCGCGCCGCATTGCGCGAGCGAATTCTCCCTGCTGCGAAATACCAGCGGCTGTTCGTCGCGCGGCGCACGACGCCGCGCGAACTGCACGGCCTGTTCGATCCGGTCGTGATGCGCGGACTTCGCGCACACCGGATCGGCCTCTTTCGGGTCGCCGGCCAGCAGGTAGGCCTGGCACCGGCAACCGCCGTGATCCGCATGACGCTCGTCGCACGTACGGCACGGCTCGCTCATCCAGTCTTCGCCGCGAAACGCGTTGAACGCATCGCTGTCGTACCAGATCTCCCGCAGCGACCGGTCGCGCACGTTCGGCAGCGCGAGCCCCGGCAGCGACCGCGCCGCATGACACGGCAGCGCGGTGCCGTCCGGCGCGACGCCGAGGAACACCGAGCCCCAGCCATTCATGCAGGCCTTCGGGCGGCGCTCGAAATAGTCGGGCACGACGAACAGGATCTTGCAGCGCTCGCCGATCAGCTTGCGATAGCGGTTGACCGTTTCCTCGGCCTCGCGCACCTGCTCGACGGTCGGCATCAGTTGGTCGCGATTGAGCATCGCCCAGCCGTAATACTGCGTGTTCGCCAGTTCCAGGTAATCGGCGCCGAGATCGAGCGCCATCTCGATGATCTGCCCCACGTGCGGCAGGTTGTAGCGATGCAGCACGCAGTTGAGCACCATCGGGTAGCCGTGCGCCTTGATCAGCCGCGCCACGTCGCGCTTCAGCTCGAACGTGCGCGTGCTGGTCAGGAAGTCGTTCAGCTCGCGCGTCGAATCCTGCAGCGACAACTGGATGTGGTCGAGCCCGGCGGCCTTGAGCCGCTCGATGCGCGCGACGTTCAGCCCGATGCCCGACGTGATCAGGTTCGTATAGAAACCAAGGCCGCGCGCATGCGCGACGAGCGTCTCGAGGTCGCCGCGCTGCAGCGGCTCGCCGCCCGAGAAGCCGATTTGCGCGGCGCCGAGCGCGCGCGCATCGCCGATGACCGTGCGCCACGTGTCGGTGTCGAGTTCCGCGCCGTGCGTCGCGAAATCGACCGGGTTGTAGCAGAACGCGCAGTGCAGTGGGCAGCGATACGTGAGTTCCGCGAGCAGCCACAGCGGCGCGGACGGACGGGGCGTGTCGGGCGTCACGTCAGTCCAGCCAGCCGCGCAGTCGCGCATGATCGAGGAAACGGTAGACGTCGGTCGCGAGATCCGATTGCATGAACAGGCGCTCGAGCTCGCCGATGATGTCGTCCAGTTCGCGCGTGCCGTCGCAGCGCGCGAGAATCTCGCCCGCGCTCGGATTGAGCTTGACCATCCCCTCCGGATAGAGAAGCACGTACGCATCCTGGGCCGCCTCCCATTGCAGGCGGTACATGCCCCTGAGGCAGGGGCGCAGCGGCACGCCGCTGGCGGCTTCGATCGCGTTCATTGGGGGTAGGCCTTTTCGACGGCGTCGAGCATCGACCACAGGATGTCGAGCTTGAATTGCAGAATGCCGAGCGCGCGCTGCTGGGCGTCCGGTGTCGTGAAATGCTGCAACGTGACCGCGAGCCCATGCTCGACGTCGCGCTGCGCGAGCGGCACGCGGCTGCGGAAGTAATGCAGTCCGGCCGGCTCGATCCACGGGTAATGCGACGGCCAGCCCACGAGCCGGTCGAGATGGATCTGCGGTGCGAACATCTCGGTCAGCGACGAGCACACGGCTTCCTGCCACGGCGCGCGGCGCGCGAAATTCACGTACGCATCCACCGCGAAACGCACGCCGGGCAGCACGTGTTCGAGCGACCACAGTTCGGCACGCGCGAGGCCGCACGCCTCGCCGAGCCGCACCCACGCCTCGATGCCGCCTTCGTCGTCGCCCTGCCCGTCGTGGTCGATCAGCCGCTGGATCCAGCGGCGCCGCGTATCGCGATCGGTGCAGTTCGACAGGATCGCCGCATCCTTGAGCGGGATGCAGATCTGGTAGTAGAAGCGGTTCGCGACCCAGCCGCGGATCTGCGCGGGCGAACAGGCGCCGCTGTTGAGCCGCCGGTTGAACGGATGATGGATGTGATAGCGCGATTCGAGCGCGCGCAGGCGCGCCTCGAATTCGGTCGCGGTCCAGGGCGTCGCGTGCAACGCCGTAGCGGGGATCGGTGCGTTCATCGTCAGACCTGGAATTGCATGCCATCGTGCGCGACGTCGATGCCGTGCGCGCGCAGGTGCGCGTGTTCGACGGAATGCGGATCGAGAATCGGGTTCGTGTTGTTGATGTGCGTGAGCACCTTGCGCGTTCGCGCGGGCAGCAGGTCGAGCCAGTCGATCATGCCGGGCCGCCCGGCTTCCGCGCACTGCGCGAGATGCCCCATGTCGGCCGCGTGCTTGCCCGACAGGCCGAGGTCGATCATCTCGGTCCCGGTCCAGAACGTGCCGTCCACCAGCACGAGATCGGCGCCGTCCATTGCCGCGCGCACGTCGTCGGTGACCGACGCGAGCCCCGGCGCATAGAACGCGCGCCGCCCGCTCGCGACGTCTTCGATCGACAGCGCGATGTTGTCGCCGGGCGCGGCCGCCGCGCGCCGCGGCGAATACGGCGGCGGCTTGCTGTCGACGGCGATCGCGGTGAAACGGATCCCGCCCGCCGCCGGCACCGCGAACGGCTCGCCGGGCACGATCGTGTGCGCGGCGACGCCGCAGTAATGGCCGAGCAGCGGCACGAGCGGCAAGCCGGTCGACAGGTCGTCCAGCACCGGCGCGCTCGCGTAGAGCGGCAGCGGCGTCGAGCGCTCGCGCAGCATCAGCAGGCCCGTCACGTGATCGATCTGCGCGTCGCACAGCACGACGGCGGCGATGCCGCTGTCGCGGATCGCGCGCGCCGGTTGCAGGTCCGGATCCGCGCGCAACTGGGAAAGAATGTCGGGCGACGCGTTGACGAGGACCCAGTCGACGCCGTCTTCGCTGACCGCGATCGACGACTGCGTGCGCGGCAGCACGTGACCGCTTCCGCCGCGCGCACGGCGGCAGTTCGCGCAATTGCAGTTCCATTGCGGCAGGCCGCCGCCGGCTCCCGAGCCGAGTATCTTGATCTTCATGGGCGTCAGTTCCCGAGGCCGCCCGCGCCGACCACGGCGAAACGGGCGGCGCGCACGGCGATCAGCGGTTGGCGATGTACATCGTGATTTCGAAGCCGAAGCGCAGGTCGGTGTAAGACGGTGTCGTCCACTGCATGGTGTGTCTCCTGTCGAGTTGATGAGTCGATGGGTTGCCAGATGAGTCGAACGACCGCGGCAACCGAGCGGCCGGTTCCTCTTCAGCAAGGAGCGTGCCGAAGCCACGCTGCGGCGGCGCGGCGACGGTAGACGGCCGTCGCCCGGGCATCGGGCCGCGATCCTTACGAATAGCCGACACGATTCGCGCGAATGCGGTCCGCCACCCCGGCGGCGCGATGTCCGCGAGTGGTCACGAGTGTTGAATCGTTGAACACCGGTGTTGCAACTTGACACACCGGCTGTGACAGGTCGCGCACCGCGCGACGGCCGCGCGTCAGTCGTCGCCGGCCGGATGGCGCCCCGCGTCGGCGGCCGGCATCTTCCGGTAGATCGTGTTGCGCGACACGCCGAGCGCGCGCGCCGCGGCGGATACGTTGCCGCCATGACGCGCGAGCGCGGCGGCGATCGCGGACGCGGCGACATCCTGGAGGCGCGCATCGGCGCGCAGCGACGCGTCCGCGAGGCAGGCCCCGGCGCCCGCCGCGGCGAGCGCCTCGGGCGCGGGCTGCGCGGCCTGCGCGTCGGCGCGCCGCAGGTCGTCGAAGAAATCGTCCGGCAGGTGCTCGCGCCGGATTTCGCCGTCGTCGTCGACCATCGCCGCCGCCGTGCGCAACAGGTTGCCGAGCTGGCGGAAATTGCCCGGCCACGTGCAGCGCACGAACAGCGCCATCACGTCCGGCGCGACGGACAACGGCGGCCGGCCCGGGCCTGCGAACGCCTCGCGTTGCAGCATCTTCTGCACGACGACCGCGAGATCGGTGCGGTCGCGCAGCGGCGGCAGGCGCACCACGAGGCCGTTGAGCCGGTAGTACAGATCCTCGCGAAAGCGGTTCTGCGCGATCATCTCGCGCAAATCGCGGTGGGTCGCGCAGATGATCGCGATATCCACGGCGATCGTCTTCGTCGACCCGAGCGGGTTCACGAGGCGCTCCTGCAGCACGCGCAGCAGCCGCACCTGCAGCGGATACGGCATGTCGCCGATCTCGTCGAGGAACAGCGTGCCGCCGTTCGCCTGCAGCAGCTTGCCGAGCGCCCCCTTGCGGCGCGCGCCGGTGAACGCGCCCTCCTCGTAGCCGAACAGCTCGGACTCGATCAGCGTCTCCGGAATCGATGCGCAGTTGACCGCGACGAACGGCGCGTCGCGCCGCGGCGAGTCGTTGTGGATCGCCTGCGCGAGCAGTTCCTTGCCGGTGCCGGTCTCGCCGGTGATCAGGATCGGGATGTCCTTGCCGATCACCTTGCGCACCTTCGCGATCACGCATGCGACCTGCGCATCGCCGGTGTCGAGATAGTGGAGCCGCGACAAGCCGGCCGACGTGCCCGCCGCCGGCGCGGGCACCGCGTTCGAGCGTGCGGCCGGCGCCCCCGCGTCGTGGACGTCGGTCGGCCGGCTGCCTTCGGCGAGCGTCGCGCGGCGGAAGTGCACGCGCGCGCAGACCACCGCGCCGTTGCCGAGATTCAGCATCAGGTGCCGGTCGGTACTCGCGCGCATGCGGTCGATCAGTTGCGCACTGGTGATGTCGAACAGCGACGACAGCGTGTGCGCGCGCAGCGCGGCGAGCGGCATGCCGAGCTGGAACTGCGCGCTGCGATTGGCCGACAGGAAGCGCCCATCCGCGGTGAACGCGACGATCCCCTCCATCAGCGTGCCGAGGAACTCGGGGCGGCCATGGAACGATACCTGCAGCGTTTCCTGGAAGGTCGTCGTAAACAGGTGATTCTCGATCATCTGCACCGACATCTTCGCGAGCGCCATCGTGTGCTGGTGATAGCTGCGGTGGTCGCCCGTCACGTCGAGCACGCCGATCGCGTCGCCGTACGGGTCGAGAATCGGTACGCTCGAACAGGTCAGGAAGCGGTTCGCGGCCAGGAAGTGCTGGTCGCCATGGACGACCATCGGGCACAGCTCGGCCAGCGCCGTGCCGATCGCGTTGGTGCCCTGCCGGTTCTCCGCCCAGTTCGCGCCCGGGCGCAGCGCAACCTTTTCCGCGCGGCGCAGGAAATCGTCGTCGCCGATCGAATGCAGGATCAGGCCTTCCGCATCGGTCAGCACGATCATGCTCTGCGTGTTGACGATCTGCTCGTGCAGCGTCTCCATCACCGGCATCGCATGCACGCACAGCACCCGGCTCTGCTCGCGCTTGAGCACCAGCGCGGCGTTCGACAGCACGTCATAGTCCGGCCGTGCCGATACCTGCAGGCCGAACGTCTCCGAGCGCTCGTGGGCCTTCTGGATCGACGGTGCGGGCCAGCCAGCGGGATGCGCGGCCCGCGATCCGGCCGCCTGCTCTACGTCGTCGCGCATTGTCTCCTCCGGGGGATCCTTCCGGTCAACTGCCGGACTCTTTGCCGTCATTGCAAGCAAGCATCGGGCCACGCCGGCGCCCCGGATACGAATTGAAAGCAGGATGTAATGAATCGCACGGGCGCGGCGCGTGTCGCGTTGCGCGACGCGCCAAGCTTTCGTGATACCGCGATTTCCCGACGCGCGACTACCCGTGCGAATCCGGAGCTTCTTAGCTGGCGCGTTTCTGGCTTCATCGCAGGACCTGTCCGGTCGCCGTGCGCGACCGAGTGACGGTTGCCGCCTCCGATTCCGCCGGAACCCTATCGACATGACGCATCGCCCGATTCCGTCCACGCCGTCGCCCGCGCCGCGGGCCTTGCCCGATACGCCGGTGTCGCCGGTGTCGCCGGCCGCGCCCGTTCGCCGCCGCCTGCACCGCGACGCGCATTCGATCGCATTCGCCGTGGCCGGCGCCGCGCACGGCCATCCGGTCGTCGTGCTGCACGGCGGGCCCGGCAGCGGCAGCCAGGCCGGCATCCTGAGGCTGTTCGATCTCGCCTGCGTGCGCGTCGTGCTCGTCGACCAGCGCGGCGCGGGCGCATCCGCGCCACGCGGCGGCACGCGCCACAACAACACCGCGCAGTTGATCGCGGATCTGGAGGCGGTGCGCAAGCAGCTCGGCATTGCACGCTGGGGCGTCGTCGGCGGATCGTGGGGCGCCGCGCTCGCACTCGCGTATGCGGGCACGCATCCGGAGCGGGTGACGGGCGTCGTGCTGCGCGGCCTGTTCCTGACGTCGCCCCGCGAAGTCCGCGGACTCTTCACGACTTCCCGTTCGCGTGCGCCGCGCGAATGGCGACGCCTGCGTGCGGCGGCCGGCGGCGGCCGGCCGGATCGCCTGCTGTCGCGCTGCGCGCAGCGGCTGCGCCACGGCGCGAGCGCGGGCGGGCAGCGCGCCGTGGCGCTCGCGTGGCGCGCGTACGAAAACGCCGTCCTCGCATCGGCGCGCACGCGCCGCTCGCCCGTGCGCGCGATCCGCTCGGACCAGACCGTCGGCCGGCTGATCGACAAATACCGGATCCAGGCGCACTATCTGCAACACGATTGCTGGCTCGGCGAGCGCCGCGTGCTCGCGCTCGCGCGACGGGCCGCACAAGCCGGCGTGCCGCTGTTCGCCGCGCACGGGATGCGCGATCCCGTTTGCCCGGTCGACAATGTCGAGCGGCTCGCGCGAGCCGCTCCCGACGCGGAGATCGAATGCGTGAAGGCCGGGCATCTGGCAAGCGAGCCTGCGTTGGCGCGCAGCGTCGCACGCGCCGTGCATGCGATGTTCGCGACGGCGCCGTTCGCGTGACGACTCCGCGCCCATTCGCGTCGTGACGCGATCACGCACGCGGCCGCGCACCGCTCAATCCCATGCATAGCGCACGCCGACCCACGCGCCGCGCGGCGCGCCCGGCCCGACGAACTGCTCGTTCACCGGATGGGCGCCGTCGAACGTGTGGTTCGGTCCGTTGAAGAAATTCTGGCCGAGCGCGCCGAAGCTTGCGTAGCGCTTGTCGAACAGGTTCGTCACGCTCGCGAACACCTCGAACCGCTTCGTGACCCGGTAACGCATGTCGAGATCGACCAGCACGTAGCCCGGGATCCGGCCGTTCGCGTCGGCGTTGTTCTCGTCGCCGCGCGCGTACACGTCGCTGCGCCACGTGACGTTCGCGCCGACGTCCCACGCAGGCGTCGCCGCGTAGTCGAGCCGCAGCTTCACCGTATGCGCGGGAATGCCGGGCACGCGGTCGCCCGGCTTGACCGTCACGTTGCCGTTCGCGTCGGCCGCCGAATTCGCGGGGCTGTGTTCGGTCCACGACGACCGGTAGGTCGCGTCGACATGGCTGTACGACAGCCCGACACCGAGCGGACCGAACCGCGTGCGGCCGGCGAGCTCGATACCCTGCCGCCGCGTGTCGCCGACATTGCGGAAATAGCCCTGCGCGCTGGCCGGGCTGCTGATGAATTGAATGTCGTCGGTCAGCGTCGTGCGGTAGGCGGCGGCGCTCCAGGTCGTCGCCGCGCCGATGCGGCCGCGCACGCCGGCTTCGAACGTCTTCGAGATCACGGGCTTGAGCGCCGGGTCGGCGATGAAGTCGTTCGGCAGCGAACACGGTGCGGCCGGATCCGCGCATGCAAGCTCGATCGCGGTCGGCGAACGCATGCCTTCGTTGTAGGCCGCATACGCGGTGAAGCCCGCGTCCGGGTTCCAGTCGACCCCGACCGCCGGGTTGAAGCGCGAGAACACATGGTTGCCGTCGAGCAGCGGCTGCACGCCGCTCTCGTCGCCGATCCGTGCGTTCGACCAGTCGTAGCGGCCCGACAGCGTCAGCGTCCAGTGCGGCGTCAGCGACAACGCATCGCTCAGGTACGCGCCGACATTCGCGTTGCGCGTCTTCGCGCGGGTCTGCCGGACGAAATCGCCGATGCCGATCGCCGCGCGCGCGTCGGTGAAAGACGCGTCCTGCGACGACGCGACGTAGCTCGAGTTCGCGATATCGGCCGACACGCCCGCGACCAGTTGATTCTCCATCCCGCCGAGCTTGCCGAGCAGCGTGAGCTGCACGCCGCCGCCGTAGCTGTCGGTGACGATCGTCGATTGCGCGTTGCGGCCCTGCACCGTGTCGACCGTCCCGTCCTCGTCCACCGATCCGTAGTCCGTATTGTTGTTGCTGCTCGTGTTGGCGTTGCGCAGGTGCCGGTAGTACGCATTGCCGCTCAACTCGACGTGCTCGCCGAAAAAGCGGTCGCCCGACAGCGTCAGGTAGCCGGCGCCGTTGCGGTTGCGGTCCGGATACGTATACGCCTGCTTCGGGTTACCGAGGAACGAGCGCGGGATCGTCTGGGTGCCGGACAGCGTGTTGTCCGCGCCGCCTGCGGCGATCGACAGCGTCGTGTCCGCATCGGTGTAGCGCAGCTTGCCGAACGCCTGCCTCACGCGGCTCGCGTTGTGGTCGGCCCAGCCGCCGTCGTTCGCGACGTTCGCGCTCGCGTAGTAGTCGAGGTTCGGGCCGATCGTCCCGCCCTGCTCGATGCCCGCGGTCTTGCGGCCCCACGCGCCGCCCGACACCTCCGCTTCGCCGCCCGGGTTCGAGCGGCCGTTCTTCGTCGCGATCGCGAGCGCACCCCCGAGCGTATTGCGTCCGTACACCGGGTTGGAGCCCGGAATCAGCTGCACGCGGTCGATCGCCTGCATGGGCAGGATGTCCCAGTTCACGACGTCGCCGAACGGCTCGTTCACGCGCACGCCGTCGACGAACACCGACAAGCCCTGCGGCGTGCCGAGCAGCGGCGACGCGGTGAAGCCGCGATAGTTGACGTCCGTCTGGTACGGGTTGCCCTGCGCGTCCGAGATCGTCACGCTCTGCAGGTTCGCGGCGAAGAAATCGGCGAGCGTCGCGCGGTGCTGCACGTCGAGCTCGGCCGCGCGCACCGTCTGCACGTTCGCCGGCACCTTCGACAGCGGCATGCCGATCCCCAACAGCGGCGTCGTGCCGACGACGACCACCGCGGGCAGCACGACGGTCGAGGTGGACAGCGCGACCGCGGCGCCATCCGCCTGCTGCTGCGCGCGCACGCTGCCGGGCGGCAGGCCGAACAGCGCCAGCGCGCCGACGGTCGTGCCGACGCATCGCACACGCCGGCCACGCCGCGTCGCGCCGTCGCGCCCGGCTGCCTTTGGCCTCCTGATCATTTCCGTTGTCTCCGCACGTGTATTGCGCCGGCCCGTGCGATGCACCGCGCGGCGACGGGTGTCGCGAAGCCGGCGTGCGAGAACCGTGCCAGCGCCCCGAGCAAGAGCGGCGCGCACTGCCCCGCGCATCGCGTCGGACCGGCATGCGCGCGGCCGGCGGCCCGCTGTTCCGCGGACTGCGTCACCTGTCATGTTTGGCAACACTTCGCGCACGACGGTGTACCTGAATGCAACACCTTCGTCGGGCCGATGGCGCGATGCGTCGCTCGACGCACCACCTGCGATACGCCGGTGTGCCGCGCCGCGCCGGCTTCCGGCCGCGATGGCATGCGACTTGCGTGACGGGCAGTGCACTCGGCCCGGAACCCCAACCGTGCCGGCGCGACGAATCGTTCGCGGCGGTGCGACCACAATGACCCAGGAGACAACCATGAAGAAACTCTCGGCTTCAGCGCGCCGGCTGGCGACGATCGGCATCGCGGCGGCGGCCGCCGTCGCGCTGAACCCCGGCCTCGTCGAAGCGGCCGCGGACTACCCGGCCGTGACCTACCAGCGCCTGACCGATGCACACGGCGACCCGGGCTGGCTGACCTACTACCGCACCTACGACGGCCGCTCGCATTCGCCGCTCAAGCAAATCGACACGTCGAACGCGAAGGATCTCAAGCAGGTGTGGGCGTACAAATTCCCCGCCGACCTGAAGCAGGGCTTCGAGGCCACGCCGATCGTCAACGGCAACTACCTGTTCGTGACGACGCCGAAGGACAACGTCTACGCGTTCGATGCGAAGACCGGCAAGCAGCTGTGGAAATACGAGCCGAAGCTCGGCGCCGCATCGTTCAAGACCGCGTGCTGCGACGTCGTCAACCGCGGCGTCGCGCTGTACGGCAAGAACGTCTACATCGCGATGCTGAACGGCGAAATCGCGGCGCTCGACGCGCAGAGCGGCAATCTCGTGTGGAAGAAGCAGATGTTCGAGCCGGGCCTCGGCTACGCGTTCTCGCTCGCACCGCTCGCGATCGACGGCGCGATCGTCGTCGGCACGTCCGGCGGCGAATACGGCATTCGCGGCTACATCGCCGCGCTGAATCCGGAGGACGGCTCGCAGATCTGGAAACGCTACACGATCCCCGCCGCCGGCGAAAAGGGTGCGGAAACCTGGCCCGACGGCATGCAGAGCCATGGCGGCGGCGCAGCATGGCTCACCGGCACGTACGACGCCGCGTCGCGCACGCTGTACTGGGGTGTCGGCAACCCCGGCCCATGGCTCGCGGCGCTGCGTCCCGGCGACAACCTGTATTCCGACTCGCTGCTCGCGCTCGATGCGAAGAGCGGCAACCTGAAGTGGCACTACCAGTACACGAACAACGACACGTGGGACTACGACGGCGTGAACGCGGCCGTCCTCGCGGACATCAAGTACAAGGGCAAGGACTACGACGCGATCATCCATGCCGACCGCAACGGCTTCTTCCACGCGATCGACCGCACGACCGGCAAGCTGATCTACGCGACGCCGTTCGTGAAGGCGTTGTCGGTCACCGGCTACACGGCCGACGGCAAGCCGATCCAGGACGCATCGAAGTTCCCGAAGGCCGGCACGACGATCGAAACGTGCCCGAGCTTCCTCGGCGGCAAGAACTGGTGGTCGATCTCGTACGACCAGGAACGCAACATCGCGGTCGTGCCCGCGCTGCACGCGTGCATGAGCCTGACCGGCAAGTCGGTCAGCTACATGGAAGGCCTGCCGTATCTCGGCGAAGGCTTCGAGATCAAGCCCGAGCCGGGCAGCGAAGGCTACGGCGAACTGACGGCCATCGACGTGAACACCGGCAAGAAGCTGTGGAGCCACTGGTCGAAGAAGCCGTGGAACGGCGGCGTCGCGACCACGGCGAGCGGCCTCGCGTTCAGCGGCTCGCTCGACGGCCACCTGTACGCGTTCGATACGGCGACCGGCAAGGTGCTGTGGGAAAGCCCGCAACTGGCGAGCGGCATCATTTCGCAGCCGTCGGTGTACGAGGTCGACGGCAAGGAGTATGTCGCCGTGCTCGCCGGCTACGGCGGCGCGAACCCGATCTGGGGCGGCCCGATGGCCGATATCGCGAAGGACGTTCCGCGCGGCGGCACGCTCTACGTGTTCGCGCTCGACTGAACCGGCGCCACGCCCGAATCGCGCTCGAGTCGCGCCCGCATGCGCCCGATGCGGGCGCGACGCCCCACACGCTTGAACCGGATACACGACCATGAATACTCGCCTCACTTCCGTTACCGTCGCCAGTCTGCTCGCCGTGGGCGTGGCGCTGACACCGGCAGCGGCGTCGGCCGACGTGCGCGTCTGCACGTTGCCCGGCAGCCCCACCACGGCGCTCGACCGCTCGGTTGCGCGCGAAGTGTTCCGCACCGCGGGCATCGCCGCGACCTTCAACAGCCGCGGCGTCGACGACAACGGCGACGACGACGGCATCTCCGCCAGCGAGCTGACCAAATCGCTCGAACGCGACTGCGACGTGATCGCGGGATTCCCGCGTTCGTCGATCGCCGATGCGTCGGAATCCAAAATGACGTTCTCGCGCGGCTATCTGCGCTCCGGCTACGTCAGCGTGTCGCTGCGCGACGCGCAAGCACCGACCGGCGCGAAGGAAACGATCGCGGCCACGTACGGCAGCCCGTCGCAACTGATCGCCGCGCAGCAGGCGAACGCCCGCTTCGACCTCGAAAACACGAGCGAAAAGACGATCGGCGCGCTCGCCGCGGGCCGCGCGCAGCGCGCGATCGTCTGGTATCCGAGCGTCGTCGCCTACGAGCATGCGCACCCGCGGCAACGGTTCAAGGTGGCGGCGACGTCGTCGCCGTACTCGGACTGGCAACTGTCGTTCGCATTCGGGCCGGGCAAGGACGCGCTGCAAAAACGCATCGACGCCGCGCTGTCGCGGATGAGCGGCAACGGCCGCCTCGCGTCGCTCACGCGCGGCTGGACGCTTCCCGACGACATCGCGCAAGCGGCCGCCACGCCCGTGCCCGGCCGGTTTCTCGATGGCGCGATCGCGGCCGCTCGGCGGCCGGCAAAAAGCGGCTTCATCAAGGTTTCGACGAGCGAAGGCAGCGGCGTCCCGCCGTTCGACCAGGCGCAGGTGCAACACGGCAAGAAGCTCTATACCGATGCATGCGCGAAATGCCACGGCGACCAGCTCGAGGGCAATACCGCCCCCGCACTGAGCGGGGAATCGTTCGCGCCCGAGGGCAAGTCGCACATCACGGTCGGCGGCATCTTCCTGTACATGTCGAGCAACATGCCGGCCGATCGCCCCGGCAAGATGACCGCCCAGGAATACGAGGACCTGATGGCGTTCCTGCTGTACTCGAACGGCTACGACGCGTCGAAGACCAAGCTGACCGCCGATATCGCCAACGCGTCGAAGGCGCCGCTCGTCGCCGGCCCGCGCAAGTAACTTCCCGCCCGCTTTCGTTTCGGTCGACCTTCGCGCCCGGCAGCATGCCCGGCGCGCAGGTCGGACTTTTTCTCGTCATTTCATTCAGGACAACATCATGATCTCCCGCCATCGCAGAACCTTCATCGTGCAGGCCGCCGGCCTGTGCGCCGCGCTCGCGGCCGGCACGCGCGCATTCGCGGCCGCACCGCCCGTCGACGAGAACGACGCCGCAGCGAAGACGCTCGGCTACCGCGCAAAGGCCACGGCCGTCGATGCCGGCAAGTTCCCGAAGTATCAGGCCGGACAGACCTGTTCGAACTGCCGCTTCTACAAGGCCGCCGCGGGCGAATCCTTCGGTACGTGCCCGATGTTCGCGGGCAAGACGGTTGCCGCCGAAGGCTGGTGCAACGTCTACGCCAAGCTCGCTTGACGCCGGACCCGCTCGCGAGCGCGAAGGCGCGTTCCCCGACGGCGCGGCATGCAGGCGGCCCGCGTCGCTTTCGCCATCGAAGTTTTAATTAGTCATACGTATTACAACATTCACAAAAACGGAGACAGACGATGAAGAGCAGGACATGGACGATTTGCGCGGCGCTGCTCGGCGCGGCGGCAAGCCCGAACGGTTTCGCGCAGAGCAGCGTCACGCTGTACGGCGACCTCGACGCGGCGTTGCTCTATACGAACCGATCGCTCGATTCGGCAACCGGCGGCAACGCCGGCCGCCAGTTCGCGCTGACCGATACGGGCATGACGCCGACCAACTTCGGCATCACCGGCACCGAGGATCTCGGCGGCGGGCTGCACGCGAGATTCAAGCTGGAAAGCGGCTTCAACGTCACGGACGGCGCGTTCGGCCATTCGAACGGCAACTTCTTCGGCCGCCAGGCGTGGGTCGGGATCGACGGCGGCTTCGGCGAAACGAAGGTCGGCCTGCAGTTCTCGCCGTTCGTGCTCGCGATACTCGGATCGGATCCGCGCAACGTCTCGCACTTCGGCGCCGCGCTGGTGCCGTATGTCGACAACGTGCTCGTCACGGGCCTCTTCAACCCGAACGCGATTTCGTACACGAGCCCCACGATCGCCGGGCTGACGGCCAGCGCGATGTTCGGTTTCGGCGGAAAGGCCGGCGACTTCCAGGCAGGACGCCAGTACTCCGGCAGCCTCACCTATACGAACGGCGGCTTCATGCTCAACGCGGCGCTCTACGACGGCAACGGCGGCACGTCGCCGACGCCGGTGCCGAGCACGATCGCGTTCGTCGGCCGCACGCTCGGCACCGCCTATACGTTCGGGCCGGTGACCGGCAAGGCGTCGTTCACGCGCTACAAGGTCGCCGGCTCGTTCAGCAACGACGTATACAGCGCCGGCCTCGACTATCGCGTCACGCCGGCCCTCGACCTGAACACCGGTGCGTGGTACACGACCGACCGCAACGATTCGCACAATCATTCGCTGCTTGCCGCGATCGGCGCCGACTACAGCCTGTCGAAACGAACGGGCCTGTACGCGCAGGTTGGCGTGGTCAACAACCACGGTGCGATGAATACGGGCCTCGGCATCACGGGCGGCGCGTTGTACGGGTTGCCGGGCACGACGGTCGGCGTCAACGCCGGCATCCACCACGTGTTCTGACGCAGCGCCTGCGCACGGGCGGCCGCCGCGCGCCGCCCGTCCGGCTCCCCACCGCGGCCCCGCCGCCGCGAAAACATGGCGCAAGCGCATCCCGGCCGGCATCGGTCCGACCATCGGGCATGCCGATCTCGATGTTTACCCGACCTCAAGTCCGCGGCCGTGCGGCCGTCAAGTCAGGAACGCACGCGCAACCTCCGCCGGGAACCCGGCGCGCATGCCCTCAAGGAGACCCACCAACGTGAACCTCTTCGGAATCGCCCGCGGCCGCCGTTCGTCGCGCGCGCTCGTCGGCGACATCGCCGAACAGGCCGGCAGGCTCGGCATCGAGATCTGCGACGTATCGGGCCACGTCGAGGAAGTCGCGGCCCGGGTCGCCCGGCAGGCGCAGGTGTGCCATACGCTGCGCGAATCGGCCGCGCTCACGCTGCGCGGCAACCACCGGATCGCCGAAGCCGCGCAGCAGGTGCGCGACGTCAGCGCCAATGCGTCGAATGCGGTCCGGCAGTCGCAGCAGACGATCGAGGCATCGCTCGCCGACATTCACGGGCTCGTCGAGGGCGTCACCACGATCGGCGACCAGATGGGCGCGCTGCGCGACGCGCTCGATCACGTGCGGGCCGTGTCCGAGGAAATCTCCGTCATCGCGCGACAGACCCATCTGCTCGCGCTGAACGCCGCGATCGAGGCCGCGCGCGCCGGCGAATCGGGACGCAGCTTCGCGGTCGTCGCGGCCGAGGTCAAGAACCTGTCCGCGAAGACCGGGCAGGCGACGGCCCAGATCGAGACGACCCTCGCGCGGCTCGCCGAACAGACCGAACACCTGATCGCGGAAGGCACCGACAACGCCGCCCGCGCGCATCGCGTGCGCGAGGGCACGCGTACGATCGGCGAGGTCGTGCACGCGACCGGCCACGCGATCACCGAGCTCGCCGGCGAAGCCGAACAGATCGCGTCGCTGACGGACGAGATCGAGACGCAGTGCCACCGCCTCGACGAGCAGGTGGGCGAGATGGCGTCCGGCGTCGAGAACTCGGCCGACAACTTCTCGCAGGCCAAGGACCGGCTCGGCAATCTGCTCTCCGTTTCCGAGACGCTGATCGAACTCACGGCCGCGACCGGCATCGAATCGCCCGACACGCGCCTGATCGACACCGCGCGGCGCACGGCCGCCGCGATCGGCAAGCTGTTCGAGGACGCGGTCGCCCGCGGCGATATCGCGCTCGACGCGCTCTTCGATACGCATTACGAACCGATTCCAGGTACCGACCCGCAGCAGTTCATGACGCGCTTCACGGCGTTCACCGATCGCGTGCTGCCCGCCATCCAGGAGCCGGTGCTCGACATGGACGACCGCGTCGTCTATTGCGCGAGCTTCGACCGCCAGTGCTACCTGCCCACCCACAACCGGAAGTTTTCGCTGCCCCAGCGCGCGGACGCCGCCTGGAACGCGGCGAATTGCCGGAACCGCCGGATCTACACGGACCGGACGGCGCGCATGTCGGTATCGCACGACAAGCCGTTCCTGTTGCAGACCTATCGGCGCGACATGGGCAACGGCCAGTTCGCGCTGATGAAGGACGTGTCCGCGCCGATCGTCGTCGGCGGCCGGCCATGGGGTGTCCTGCGGATCGGCTACAGCGTCTGAATCGGCGCCGGGCCGCCTACTGCTTCCAGCCCCACCTCCAAGCGGCCGCGGATCGCTGCGCCCGTGATCGTCGACGATCCGCACCGTATAGCTGCCGGCCGTGCGCGGCTGCCAGAACGTATGGGCCGAACACGCCGGCCGTCCATGCATCGCCGAACGATCACCACGTGCTGGTCTTCCAGTACACGGGCACGCTCGACGGCCGGCCGGATGCTGGCCGCCAGTGTCGACTAGACCCGAAACGATGGAAACATCGGCGTGCCGGCGCGCCACGCCGACGACCGGCCGGTCGGGCGGATTTTCACGGGCTTCCAACCGCCGTCCGACCTCTGCACGCGCTCACGCCGCGTTCGCTAGAATGCGCGGCTCGGCAGGATCGAATCGAAATGAAAGGAAACCGCTTGAAACTCCCGTTCGAATGGCAGATCGGGCTGCGCTACGCGCGCGGCGGCCGGCGCTCGGCCGGCGACGGCTTCGTGTCGTTCATCGCCGGCGCCGCGATGGCCGGCATCGCGCTTGGCGTGGCCGCGCTGATCGTCGTGCTGTCGGTGATGAACGGCTTTCGCACCGAGGTGCGCGACCGGATGCTGGCGGTGCTCGCGCACGTGGAAATCTTCTCGCCGTCCGGCTCGATGCCCGACTGGCGGCTGACCGCGCACGAATCGTTACAGAACGGCGCGGTGCGTGCCGTCGCGCCCTATGTCGACGCGCAGGCGCTGCTGACGAACGCGGGCAACGTGACGGGCGTCGCGCTGCGCGGCATCGATCCCGTGCTCGAGCCGCGCGTGTCCGAGATCGCGCGCAAGCTGAAGACGGGGCGCCTCGACGCGCTCGTGCCGGGCGAGATGGGGATCGTGCTCGGCGCCGCGCTCGCCGACGCGCTCCACGCGAAGATCGGCGACCGCGTCACGTTCTTCGCACCGGGCAACACCGCGCGCCCGGGCGACGCGCTGCCGCGGTTCCGCCAGTTCAACGTGGTCGGCACGTTCGAATCGGGCCACTACCAGTACGACAGCGCGCTCGCGTACATCCACATCCGCGACGCGCAGCAACTGGCCAACGTGAGCGCGCCGACCGGCATCCGGCTGCGCGTCGACGATCTGCAGCGCGCGCCGGAGATCGCGCTCGCGCTGTCGCGCACGCTGTCGGGCAACCTGTACATCCGCGACTGGACGCGGCAGAACCGCACGTGGTTCGAAGCCGAGCGGCTGCAGAAACGGATGCTGTCGCTGATCCTGATGCTGATCGTCGCGGTCGCCGCGTTCAACCTCGTGTCGTCGCTCGTGATGACGGTCACGCAGAAGCAGAGCGACATCGCGATCCTGCGCACGCTGGGCGCGCCGCCCCGCTCGATCATGAAGATCTTCGCGATCCAGGGGATGACGATCGGCCTCGCCGGCACGCTGGCGGGCGTCGCGCTCGGCTGTGCGATCGCGGTGAGCATCCCGGTGGTGCTGCCGGCGATCGAGCAGTGGCTCGGCATCCGCTTCCTGACGCCGTCCGTGTATTTCCTCAGCGCGCTGCCGTCGAAGCTGTCGGCGATCGACGTGATCGAGATCGCGTCGGCCGCGTTCCTGATGTCGTGCGTCGCGACCCTGTACCCGAGCTGGCGCGCCGCGCGGGTGCGGCCGGCCGAGGCGCTGCGCGACGAGTAGGCGCGCGGCGCGGCATTACGCGATCTCGTGGAAGCCGACGCTGTTGCCGCCGTCCGGCGCGTAGTCGGCGAGCACGTCGAAGCCGACGTTGACGAGCTCCGTGCGCATGCCGTAGGACGTGTTGCCGGACGCGTCGACGAAAATCGCCGTGCCCGACGACAGCTGGCGCGCGGTGTTCAGCAGCGCCAGCGTGCCGCGCGCGCTGCCGGCCGAGGGCGCGATCTTCAGCAGCGCGCCGTCCTGCGTGATGAAGTGTCCGCCGGGCGGCACGGGCGGCGGGTTGTCCGCGACCGACCGGTTGAGCAGGCTCATGAAGTGAAAGCGCGCATCGGCGCCCCGGCTCGCCGCCGCGCGATCGGTGTCCGTGAACGTGTCGCCGCGCACGGCCGCGCCTTGCGCGGCGAGGTCGACGGCCTGCTCGTGAAAATCGCGCGTCGCGAGCACGAGGCTGGCGTTCGCGTTCAGCGTCGATTCGACCCACGCGCGGTCGCTGTCCGTCAGCGTCTCCGACACGACCTTGATCCGGCCGTTGTCGGTCATGAAGTCGAACTGCGCATCGGCCAGATCGGGGCGCTTCGTGACGATGTCCTGCAGGCTCGTCGCAAGCGCGTCGGTCACGCCGCGCAGCTTCATCGACAGGTCGCCCACCATCGACAACTGTTTCGTCATCGCCGCCTGCATCGCCTCCGGGTCGATCGCGCGGATGCTCATCGGCTCGTCTTGCGACGCGCCGGACGCGGTCGTGTCCGTTGTCTGGCGCCCATCGAGCGCCGCCTGCGCCATTTGCGCGAGCGTCAGGCCCCCCGCCGCCGTGACCGGAATCGTCATTGCCCTCTCTCTCGTTTTTCAGCAAGTTTTTCACTGTTTACGGAGGGATTTCGCGGAAGTTGAGGCCGCCTTCCGCGCGCGGACCGAAACTTTGTTTGACATGAACTAAAAAAGTTTGACACGGACATTTCACTGCGATAACTTTTGCGCAAGCTTCCGGAAAGCAATCCGGCCAGCGTGCGCGACTCGCGTCGCGCTTTCCTGCCGTTGCAGCACCGTCGTTCGCAACATTCCCGCCTCATCGCATCGTGCCGTTCCGTTTCATCCGAAACCTGAAGGAAGCCCGGGCATGCCCGCATTCGATTCGCACTCCTGTATTCACGGCGTTCGCAGCGAACCGCCGTACTGACGATTTCCGTTCGGGGCGATGCGCTCGCCTCGACGCCGGCCGGCTGCGCGTCGCCTGACGCGCGCCGGCATCGGGCGAGCGTCCCGTACGTCTCGCCCGTCGTTGTTCGATGGTGCAGTTCCGCTTCATCCGACGCAGCACCCGGCCAGGCCGCAGGGGGCGTATCGCGAGCCGGCCGGTTCCAGACAAACACAAGAGACGAGGTCGATTCAATGAACATTCATCGAACCGGAGTGCGGCGCGCATGGCTGCCCGCGCTCGTGGCGGCCGCAACGCTCGCCGCGTGCGGCGGCGACGACGGCAGCGTGGCGGGCGTGTCAGCGCTCGCGCAGGGCCAACGGGAGGGGGCCGCCGCCGCGGCCGATACGGCCGATACGCAATCGCTCGCGTCGCACTTTTCGCCGTCCGGCGTTCCCTACGCGAATCCCGCGAGCAACGGACGCTACAAGCCGGTGATCAGCAACGGCCAGGTGCAGCCGTCGCTGTCGGGCGGCACGATCGAGGAGCACGCGTGGGTCGACACACCGGTCGACTCCGACGGCGACGGCACGCGCGACCGCATCCACGTGCGCATCGTGCGGCCGTCCGAGACCGCGAACGGCGCGCGCACGCCCGTCATCGTGCTCGCGAGCCCGTATTACGCGGGGCTCGCCGACAGCCCCGACCACGACGTCGACGTCGAACTCGACGGCACGCCGCATCCGGCCGCGGCGGCCGGCGCCGCGGCCTCGGCGTCCACCCGCATCCTGGCCGCCGCGCCGCAATCGCGGATGCTGCAGCAGGTCGAGGCGGCCGCCGCCGGCCGCTCGTGGATCGAAAGCTACTTCGTGCCGCGCGGCTTCACGATCGTCTATGCGGATTCGCTCGGCACCGCCGGCTCGGACGGCTGCCCGACGATCCTGACACGCGACGAATCGGTCGCGATGGCGTCGGTGATCCGCTGGCTCGGCCGCGACGCGACCGCGAAGGACGCGAACGGCAAGACGGTCGTCGCGAACTGGTCGACCGGCCACGTCGGCATGTACGGCGTGTCGTACGACGGCACGCTGCCGAAGATGGTCGCGAGCCTGCGCACGCGCGGGCTCGACGCGATCGTGCCGATCGCCGGGCTGTCGAACATGTACGGCTACTACCGCTCGGGCGGGCTCGTGCGCGCGCCGGAAGGCTATCAGGGCGAGGATGTCGACGTGTACATCAAGGCGCTGCTGACGAACGCGCATCCGGAGCGCTGCACGCACCTGATCGACGAAGCGCTGCAGCAGGAAGATCGCAAGACCGGCGACTATTCGCCGTTCTGGGCCGCGCGCGACATTCCGACCGCGTTCGCGGTCGCACCGGCGCTCGTCGCGCAGGGGCTCACCGACGACAACGTGCGCGTCGACCAGTCGACGTCGTGGTATCTGGCGATGCGACGCCAGGGCGTGCCGACCCAGCTGTGGCTGCATCGCCTGAAACACACCGATCCGACCCGTGTGCCGGCGATGGCCGACGCCTGGACCGCGGAGGTGAACCGGTGGTTCACGCGCTACCTGATCGGCTATGACAACGGCGTCGAACGCGATCCGCGCGCGGTGATCGCGCAAGCGGACGGCACGCTGCTGAAGGAAGCCGACTGGGCCGCGCGGCATGCCACGCCGGTCACGTACTTCGCGGGCGGCGACGGCGCAACCACCGGCACGCTGCTGCGGCTGCCGAGCGGCGGCCCGCTCGCACGCTTCACCGACGATGCGCGCATTCCCGCGCTCACGCTGGCGAACACGCCGACGGGCGAAAACCGCAGCCGCTTCGAGACGGCCCCGCTGACGGCCGCGGCGCGCCTCTCCGGCGCCGCGACCGCGCGCGTCAGGCTGACCTTCACGGGTGTCGCGAACGTGACGGCACTGCTGGTCGACCGCGCACCGGACGGCACGGCGACGATCGTCACGCGTGCGTGGACGGACCCGCGCAACCGGTTGTCCGAGTGGGTGTCGCAACCCGTGCTGCCCGGCATGCCGTACGACCTGAAGCTGACGTTCATGCCGCGCGACTACAAGCTGGAAGCCGGCCACCGGCTGGGGCTCGTCGTCCTCTCCAGCGACTACGAGGCGACGCTGCGGCCGACGCCCGGCACGGGCCTGACGCTCGATCCGGCCGGCACGTCGGTGACGGTGCCGCTCGCGGCCTCCTGAGCCGCGGCGGCGGCAGTACCGCGTTGAACTGATCCGGGATGCCGGTACGCCGGCATCCCGGATCATGTCGTTCGTCCGGTCCGATTTTCTGTTTTCCCCAAAAAAGACGCGCCGGAATAATCATTCCGCATTTCATGAACCAAGCGGCGCTTTAAATCAAAAAACGAAACGAATTCCGTCGCTTGACATCGAAATTCGATCGACTAGATTTGAAAATCGATAATCCGGATATTCGTAACCGGTCGCCCCCGGGGATTCCCTTTACCTGCATACCGTCTACCGTTTCCAGCCCGACCGGCGATTGCCGGCGTCGCGGCCCATGGCGATCGTTTGTTTTTTTAATGGGGTGTCACTGATTCGCCGTATCGATCGAAGAAAGGGATGCGCCAGTTTCAATCACGCAATCGCAATTCAACCGCAACCGGACTGGCCGGACACGGTAGTCCGGCCACCACGTGCATGACGTCGCGCCAGCCTCGGAGAATGGCAATGAACACTATCAGCACGGAAACCGCCGTCGGGTCGGGATCGCCATTGAGTGGCCGCGCGGGCAAGCCATTCGCGTCGATACGAGGCCGGGAACGAAACGACTATGAGGCACGGGTCGCACTGGCCTACCAGGACGACCCGGAAAGCTGGAGCAGCGCGATCGGCGAGCGCCTGTGGTTCCAGTTCGGTATCTACGACCCTGCCCGATCGCCGGAACCGATCGACCTCGACGAATCCGGCCTCAGGTATTTCGAGCTGCAATTGAAGCTCGCCGGCCTGGACTCGCCCGGCCGCCCGCGCATCGACCGTGTACTCGATATCGGGTGCGGCTGGGGAACGGTGCTGCGGGATCTGTCCGAACGGTTTCCCGACTGTCGTCGCCTGGACGGCATCAACATCAGCGAACGCCAGCTCGCATACTGCGCCGAAGTCAATGCCGCGCGCGCCTTGTCCGACAGGATCAACCTGTTCCGGTGTAATGCGCTGGATATCGATTTGCTCCCGGATGTCGAGCACCTCTACGATCTTGCGATCATGCGCGGGGTGATTTCCCATTTCCCCTACGATCTTTTCGAAATCGTGATGGCCAAATTGCGGCAACGGCTGTCCGCGAACGGAACGGTCGTCATTTCGGACAACTTGTATAACGTCGACCTCCAGGCATACCGCTCCGATACGCCCGATCTGGTCGACAGGCTGGCATGCAAGTATCGCAAGACGCCGGCGTACCTGCGCCAGGTGTTCGAGCAAAGCGGCTTTCGCGTCCACGACATGAGAATCCTGCCGAACCGGATGGACGCGACACGATGGCTGCTGAGCGTGCAGGAGAACATCGAGCGCCATTTTCCGGGGGGTGCCGTCGGCGCGCTGGAAGAACTGCGCGTGATGTGCGAGAGCCTGGCCGTCGCCATCGTGAAGCGCCAGGTGTCGATCTACAGCTTCGTGCTCAAGCGCGATCGATGAAGGCCCCTTGCCGGCCGCCCGACCTCCAGCCCGAGAACCCGCCATGAAAGAGATTCCCAACTTCGTTCGCGATCTCCCCGGCCTGCCGAAGCCCGGGGAAAAGATCTTCCACCCGGACTTCCATCTGCAGTTGAAGCCCATGTGGCATCCGCTCCACGACGAGGCGGAACGCCGGATCGCGCTCACGGACAGCCCGTACATCCTCGCGTACTACGGCAGCCAGAAGGCCGTCGAACATTATCTGGCGCAAAGCATGCCGTCGTTCGGCGGCCTGTGCTATCCGCACACCCGGAACGACAGGATCTACGATCTGGAGCGGATGATGAGCATCACCACGCTGATCGACGACACCATCACCAACCCCGACATGCTGGACCAGGCGCACCGGCGTTCGACGTTGCGACAGCATTACTTCGACGCGATCGCCGGCGTCCGCCCGCCGGACAGCGCGCCGATCGCGCAGTTGCTGTATGAGGGGCTGCTGCCCATCAAGGAACAACTGGCGTCGAAACCCCGCGTCTGGCAACGGCTGGAGGAATCGCTTCGTACGTTGATCGTCAGGCAGACGGATCCGTTGGCATTGAAGATGGACGAGCTCACGTTCGACGCGTATCTGGAGATGCGGCGCATCGACAATTACGGGGAATGGGCGGCCCTCATGACCGAGTACGCGATCGACGTGGACATGACCGACCACCTGATCGCCGACCGGTCGCTGGCTGAAATGAGAACGGCCGCGATCGATTCGATTACGCTCGTCAACGACCCGTACTCGTTCCGCAAGGAGATTCACATCGCGGATTCGGTCAATTCCGTCTGGTTGCTGATGTACCGCGAAGGCCTGACGCTGCAGGACGCGTTGAACAAGCTCGCCACGCTGGTTGCCGAGAACGAGCGCAACCTGATCGCCGCGCGCGAGCGCGTCCTCGCCGGCCCGCTCGGACAGGACGCGGACGTGCGTGCATACGTGACCGAACTGGAGCATCTGGCGTCCGGCAATGCCGAATTCCACGCGATCAGCACGCGCTACCACGGCCGGGATTTCAAAGGAAAAAGGTTCATTTCGGGCGAGGTGACCATTCGGCCGCTACCGTCCACCGACGAAGTGGCGGCTGCGGACCTGGCAGGCGGCCGCCCCGCGAGCTGATCCGGCCTCGTTTCGCGCCGGCACCGCCGAGAGCCGCCTACACCGGCGTCAACACCGGCTGCCCGGCGAAATGCCGCGTCGCGTTGTCGAGAAACTGCCGCACCGAACGATCGAGCGCCTCGGGCGACCAGCCGCCCATGTGCGGCGTCAGCACGACGCTGTCGAGATCCGTCAGCGCACGCGGCGGCTCCGGTTCGCCTTCGTACACGTCGAGCGCCGCCCCCGCGATGCGTCGTTCGCGCAGCGCGTCCGCCAAAGCAGCGGTATCGACAACGCTGCCGCGCGACACGTTGACGAGAAAGCCGCCGGGGCCGAGCGCATCGAGCACGGTACGATCGATCAGGTGCCGCGTGCCCGCGCCGCCCGGCGTCGCGACGATCAGGAAATCGGCCCACTGCGCGAGTGCGTCGATCCGGTCGAAATAGCGGTATGGCCCCGGCTTCTCCGACCGGTTGTGATAGCCGATCTCGATGTCGAAGCCAGCCGCGCGGCGCGCGCATTTCTCGCCGATCTTGCCGAGCCCGACGATGCCGAGCTTCTTGCCCGACACGTTCGGCGGCATCGACAGCCCGTCGCGCCACACGCCCGCGCGGGTTTTCGCATCGAGCTGCACGACGTTGCGCACCGCCGCGAGCAGCAGCGCGAACGCGTGATCGGCGACGCAGTCGTCGTTGGTGCCGGCGCCCGTGACCACGACGATGCCGCGCGCCTTCGCGTGCGCGACATCGATGTGCTCGTAGCCCGCGCCGAGCGCGCTGACGAACGTGAGCTGCGGCAGCCGGTCGATCTCCGCGGCGGTCAATCCCGTGCTGCCGTTGGTCAGCACCGCGCGAATCGTGCTGCCGTGTGCGGCGATCGCGCGTTCGCGCTCGTCGGGCGTCGGGGCGTAGCGCACGTCGAACGACGCGGCGATCTCGCGATGCGCGTCGCCGCGCAACGCGATGAGGACCAGCAGCTCGGGCTTCATGTCAGCAAATGTCCGCAGGCGGGGAACGAATTTCAGTGTAACAAGCCCGTATGACGGGTGCGGGTTATCCCCACACCGGCTGTGGACACGCCGCCGCATGCGGTTTGCCAAAGCCGGCTCAGTCAAGTAACTTTCGGCGTACGCCCCCGTCCTGGAGATTGGCCCCGATGAAGCTCGCCCTGCCCGCCCGGATCCTGGGCCTCGCGTTCGCCGCCGCCATCGCGGCGCCCGGCGCGCACGCCGACACGCCCGTCGTGGTGTCGTCGAAGATCGACACCGAAGGCAACCTGCTCGGCAACCTCATTTCACAGGTGCTGAAGGCCCACGGCATTCCCGTCACCGAAAAGATCGCGCTCGGCACGACGCCGATCGTGCGCAAGGCGCTCACGAGCGGCGAGATCGACATCTACCCCGAATACACGGGTAACGCCGCGTTCTTCTTCAACAAGGCCGACGACCCGGTGTGGAAGAACGCGAGCCAGGGCTACGACACCGCGAAGCAACTCGACTACGCGGCGAACCATCTCGTGTGGCTCGCCCCGGCGCCCGCGAACAACACGTGGGGCGTCGCGCTGCTCGCGCCCGTCGCACAGTCGCAGCACCTGAAGACCTTCTCCGACTTCGGCAAGTGGGTGGCCGGCGGCGGCAAGGTGAAGCTCGCGGCATCGGCCGAATTCGTAAACAGCGCGTCCGCGCTGCCGTCGTTCGAGAAAGCGTACGGCTTCAAGCTGAAGCCCGAGCAGCTCGTCGTGCTGTCCGGCGGCGACACGGCCGCGACGATCAAGGCCGCCGCGAACCAGACCGACGGCGTGAACGCCGCGATGGTCTACGGCACCGACGGCGGCATCGCGTCGAGCGGCCTCGCGGTGCTCGACGACGACAAGCACGTGCAGCCCGTCTATGCGCCGGCGCCTGTGATCCGCGAAGCCGCACTGAAAGCGCATCCGCAAATCGCCGAGTATTTGAAGCCCGTGTTCGCGAGCCTCGACCTGAAGACGCTGCAATCGCTGAACGCGCGCATCCAGCTCAACGGCGAGCCGGCTGCCGGCGTCGCGAAAAGCTACCTGAAATCGAAGGGTTTCGTGAAATGACGGAGCGCGCGGCGGCGTCCGCGCGGCGCGTCACGCTCGACAAGGTCGGCATCCTGATCGGCGTACTGACGATCGTCGCCGTGTTCGGCCTGTCGTTCGCGGTGCTGCGGCCGAACCGGATCGCGGCCGGCACCGGGCTATCGGTGTTCGCCGCGCTGCCCGCGATGCAGGGCGCCGCGCTCGCCGCGCTATGGACCGCCGGCGCGCTGTGGACGATGACGGCGAGCCGTCCCGCGTGGCGGCTCGCGGCCGGCTGCGCGGGGCTCGCGACGCTCGCGTATGCGGTCGGCGCGGCCGCGACGCACGTCGTCGCGCCCGACGACATGCTGGCCCGCGTGTCGCCCGACGCCGGCGTCTGGCTGCTGCTGTTCGCGTGGGCGGTGCTCATCGCCGACGCGCTCGCCCGCCTCGCGTTCGGCCCGTGGCGGCGCCTCGTCGCGCTCGCCGTCGCGATAGCGGCGGTTTCCGTGCCGCTTGCGAGCGGCTGGTGGGACGGCCTCTCCGTGATGCGCGAATACGCGGTGCGCAGCGACGATTTCTGGCGCGAAGCGATCCGTCACGTGTCGCTCGCGGGCGGCTCCGTCGCCGCCGCGCTCGTCGCGGGCGTGCCGCTCGGCATCGCGTGCGCGCGCATCGCGGCGGTACGCACCGTCGCGATGCCCGTGCTCAATATCGTGCAGACGATTCCCAGCATCGCGATGTACGGGCTGATGATGGCGCCGCTCGGCCTGCTCGCCGCGCACGTGCCGCTCGCGGCCGCACTCGGCATCCGCGGCATCGGCGTCGCGCCGGCCGCGCTCGCGCTGTTCCTCTACTCGCTGCTGCCGATCGCATCGAGCGTCGTGGTCGGGCTCGGACAGGTGCCGCCGCACGTGACCGAAGCGGCGCGCGCGATGGGCATGACACGCGCGCAGCGGCTGCTGCGCGTCGATCTCGTGCTCGCGCTGCCGGTGATCCTGAGCGGCGTGCGCATCGTGCTCGTGCAGAACATCGGCCTGACCGCGGTGACCGCGCTGATCGGCGGCGGCGGATTCGGCACGTTCATCTTCCAGGGGATCGGGCAATCGGCCGCCGATCTCGTGCTGCTCGGCGCGATCCCGACGATCGCGCTCGCACTGGCGGCCGCCGTCGTGTTCGAAGCCGCGACGTCGCTCGCGAAGGGGCGTGCAGGATGATCGAGATCGAACGGATCGGCAAACGCTTCGGCGACGTGGTCGCCGTCGACGACGTATCGCTGACGATGCAGCGCGGCACGATCACCGCGCTCGTGGGCGCGTCGGGCAGCGGCAAGTCGACGCTCTTGCGCATGATCAACCGGCTGATCGCACCGACCAGCGGCACGATCCGCATCGACGGCGTCGATACGGCGACCGTCGCGCCGGAGCAACTGCGCCGCGGCATCGGCTACGCGATCCAGGGGCACGGGTTGTTTCCGCACTGGAGCGTCGCGCGCAACATCGCGACCGTGCCGCGCCTGCTCGGCTGGCCGGCCGCCCGCATCGACGCGCGCGTGAACGAACTGCTCGACCTGTTCCATCTCGCGCCGGCCGAATTCGCGGGCAAGCTGCCGCACGAACTGTCGGGCGGCCAGCAGCAGCGCGTCGGCGTTGCCCGCGCGCTCGCGGCCGAGCCCGCGATGCTGCTGATGGACGAACCGTTCGGCGCGCTCGATCCGATCATCCGCAACAAGGCGCAGGACGACCTGTTCGCGCTGCAGCGCCGCCTCGGCATCACGGTCGTGATCGTCACGCACGATATCGAGGAAGCGCTGAAGCTCGGCGACACGATCGCGGTGATGGACGGCGGCCGGCTGCTGCAGGTCGCGCCGCCCGCCGAAATTCTCGGCAAGCCGGCAGCGGGGGTCGTCGAGCAGCTCGTCGCGGGCGTCGACCGGCCGCTGCGCCTGCTCGCGCTGACGCCGATCGACGCCGTGGCCGAAGCCGGCCGCGCCGACGGCGAGCCGATCGCGGCGACGCGCACGCTGCGCGATGCGGTGTCCGAATTGTTGTGGCGCGGGGTCGACGCGCTGCCCGTCGACGATACGGGCAACGGCAACGCGCACGGCCCCCGCCGCATCACGCTCGACGCGATCCGCTCGCACGCGAGGCAGCCCGCATGACGACGCGCAGCAGCGTGCGGCCCAAGCGGTCTTCGCTTGCCGCGTACGTCGCCCGCGCGGCCGCGCTCGCGCTGCTGCTCGTGCTGCTGTTGCGCCCCGCGTGGCTGCACGGCCTGTTCGCGCCGTTCGCGGACAACGGCGCGCCGGTGATCTACGATCGCGCGAGCCTGCTCGATCTCACGCTCGCGCATCTCGGCACGGTCGCGCTGTCGAGCCTGATCGGCACGATCGTCGCGGTCGCGGCCGGCATCGCGGTCACGCGGCGGTTCGGCGCGGATTTCCTGCCAGTCGCGCGCAGCGTCGTCGACATCGGCCAGACCTTCCCGCCGGTCGCCGTGCTCGCGCTTGCTGTGCCGGCAGTCGGCTTCGGATTGAAGCCCGTGCTGATCGCGCTCGTGCTGTACGGGCTCCTGCCGATTTTCGAAAGCACGATCGCGGGGCTCGAGGACGTGCCGCGCGACGTCGTCGACGCCGCGCGCGGGATGGGCATGAGCGGCTGGCAGCAACTGGTGTCCGTCGAGCTGCCGCTCGCGTTCCCGGTGATCGTTAACGGCGTGCGCCTTGCGGTCGTGATCAATCTCGGCACCGCGACGATCGGCTCGACGGTCGCCGCGCGCGGGCTCGGCGACGTGATCATCGCGGGCCTGCAGACGTCGAACACCGCGTTCGTGCTGCAAGGCGGCGTGATCGTCGGCTTGCTCGCGGTACTCGTCAGCGACGCGATCGGCGCGATCGCGCGGGTGGCGAGCGCGCGGCGCGCTTAACATCGGTCACGCAATTTTTCGAAGGAGCCACCATGTCAGTCCTGGACGCCGGCCCGTTTTTTCATGGCACGAAAGCGAATTTGCGGATCGGCGATTTGCTGACGGCGGGTTTCAGATCGAATTATCGGGACGACGTCGTCATGAATCACGTTTATTTCACGGCCCTGCCCAAAGGCGCGGGCCTGGCTGCGGAAATGGCCAAAGGCGAGGGCCGACCGCGCGTCTACATCGTCGAGCCCACCGGGGAATTCGAAAACGACCCGAACGTCACGGACAAGAAATTCCCGGGCAATCCGACGCGATCGTATCGAAGCACCCTGCCGTTGAAAATCGTCGGCGAACTCGATAGCTGGGAACCCTACGATCCCGAGTTCATCCGGCAACTCAGAAGCCGCATCGAAACCGGCATCGGCGAGATCATCAACTAGCGTTTCGTCCGGACTCCGATGCGTGTCCGCGCAACGATCGGCGCGTCGATCGTTGTGGACGTCACAAGCCTACACATCGCTTTCATTCGAGCGAGCGCTCGACCGTCTTCCGCGATTGGCCGATATACTATGCGCCTCCCATTTCCCCGCACTCGACCATGCGACGACGGTTCTTCTGGCTGATCGTGCTTTCGCTCGGCATTGCGCAACAGGTCGCGGCGCAGCAGGCGCCCGCATTGCCCGCCTCCGCGCCCGACGTACCGGCATCGGCGCCGACTGTCGCGTCCGCGCCGCTCGCGAACGCCAACGATCAGCCGAACGAAGCAAACCGCCGCATCACGTCCTACCTGACGAAGAAATTCGGCGTCGCAAGAGAAAAGGCTGCGAAGCTCGCCGATATCGTGAGCGTGACTGCGACGAAATATTCGCTGCCGCCGGCACTCGTTTACGCAATCATTTCGATCGAATCGCGCTTCCAGGAAAAGGCGCGCGGCCAGCACGGCGCGACCGGGTTGATGCAGGTCGTGCCGTCCGCGCACCGAGGCATGCTGCGCAACGTGAAGGATCTCACCGAGCCTAATGCGAACGTCGATGCCGGCTCGCGCATTCTGTCAGGCTACGTGAAAGCGGCCGGCGGCAACGTGCAGGCCGGGCTGAAGAGCTACAGCGGCGGATCCAGTGCGTACGCGGCGAAGGTGATGCAGCGGGTCGATTCGTTCCGGTTCGTGCTCGAACCCGAGGACGACGCGAAAAGCGCGAATACCGCGAACGACGGGAAGGCGCACATGGTGCCGGTCAGCGATCCGTCCGGCCCGGCGCCTGGCGCGAACCGCAACGCGAAGTAAGTGCGGCAGGCCGATACCGGCAAAATTCAACGTTGATCTCGGGCGCAGTCACGCGCCCTCATGAGACTCCGGGGTAGCGGCGCGCGCCGTCGCGTGATCGCGCACTGCGTTGCGCGCCACCTGAACGTCTCGTTTAGGCACGACGAGCAAATTCAGGCCAAAACCGTCCAGCACCTTGAACAGCTTGTCGAGACTCACCGCGCGCCCGTTCTCGAGGCGCGACAGTACGTCCTTGGAGACGCCGAGCATGTCGGCCGCATCGTCGATCCGCATCTGGGTCTGCGCGCGCCGGTTGCGCACGAGCGCCCCCAATGCAGCGAGATCGAGCGCAAGCGGGTCGGGCTTTGCAATAGGTCGCGGTAGCGTGCGGGCCATAATTCCGGGATTTCAGGAACAAAGCGAGCGGCAGCCAATAACCGCCGATTGTTCGCATATTTCAGGAACTATAAACGAGTTCGGCGGCACATCCGTGCCGCCGCGCTGCCGGGTTCGCCGAATCACCTCCCTCGTGCCTCGATCCGGCCCCCTAATCACAACTGCCCCGCCGCCCCCGTCCACCGCAGGTAATCGCCACGCGTCCAGTCGAGCGACACGCCCACGCGTTTCGTGCCGGGCCGGATCTTCGGCTTGTACACCGACAGCGTCAGCGATTCCAGCGCCGGCCATTCGCGAAACGACAGCACCGCGAGATCGGCGACGAGCGTCTCCAGCAGCCGCGTATGCGGCTTGTGCGACAGGAACGACGCGACGCGCGCGCAATAGCCGTCGTAATCGATCCACTCGCCCTGCTCGCTCGGCTCGCAGCGATACCCGAGCCGCGCATCGATCACGATCGGCTGCGGCGCTTCATGCTCGTGCGCGTGGATGCCGATTCGCGCGGGCACCTTCAGTTCGTCGACGAACACGCTCCAGCCGCGCCCGCGCAGGCGCGGCGCGTCGATCGCCACGAACGGTTCGTCGAACGGCTTCATGATGCGAGCGGCGCCGCGGCGTCGAGCATGATGCGCACGAAATAGTCGGCGAAGCTGCGACGCACGACGATCTCGAACGACGCGTCGCCGGTCGGGATCAGCGTGATCGGCGACTTGAAGTAGTGCGACTGCGCGCACTGGCCCGGCTTGAACACGCGCGGATGCAGATCGAGCGGGCAGCCGCGCGCGATCACGTCGCGCACGCGTTCGCCGCTGACCTCGACGACCGTGTAGCCGCTGCCGACGTCGACGGCCGCCGCATACGCGCCCTGCACGGCCTCCGCCAGCTTCGCTTCGAGCACGCCGGCCTGAACCGGCCCGTTCGACCGCACGAGCCATTCGTCGGGGCCGAGCCACAGCACGTCGTACTCGGCGCCGCGTGCCACCGTGTTCGGCTCCGCAGGCGGCCGGCAGCCGACCACACGCTCGAACGCGGCGACGAATGCCGGGTCGCTCAACTCGCCGCGCATGTTGACGAGATCGAGGAACGGCCGCTCGCGCAGCGCGAACTTCTTCGATGCGCGCGCCTGGTGCGCCTTCAGCACGTCGGCCGCGCCGACGAACGGCGACTCGAGCGTCACGCCGCCCGCACCCGCCACCTGCGTCTGGTTTCTCGTTTCATTCCACATGCTGACGCACCCCTTCGGTATCGTAGAAAACCGGGCTCGAGATCTTCGCGGTGACACGCTTGCCGTTGGCCAGCGGAATCACGACGCTCTCGCCCATCTTGTTCAGGCCGCCCTTCACCACCGCGAGCGCGATCGAGCGCTTCAGGATCGGGCTGTAGTAGCTCGACGTCACGTGGCCGATCATCGGCGTCGGATCGACCGCCGACACCTGCGTGTCCTTCGCGATGATCTGCGCGCCTTCCGGCAGCACGAACTGTTCGTCCTCGGTCAGCAGGCCGACGAACTGCTTGCGGCCTTCCTTCGCGGTATCCGAGCGCGTCAGCGAGCGCTTGCCGAGGAAGTCCTTCGACTTCGCGACGAGCCCGCCCATCCCGAGGTCGTACGGCGTGATCGAGCCGTCGGTATCCTGGCCGACGATGATGTAGCCCTTCTCCGCGCGCAGCACGTGCATCGTCTCGGTGCCGTACGGCGTGATGTCGAACTCGGCGCCGGCCGCCATCAGCGCTTCCCATACCGCGCGGCCCGCATTCGCCGGCACGTTCACTTCGTAGGCCAGCTCGCCCGAGAAGCTGATCCGCATCACGCGCGCCTTCGCGCCGGCGACGGTGCCGTTGCGGTAGCTCATGAACGGGAACGCTTCGTTGCCGAAGTCGATGTCCTGGCACACCTTCTGCACGACCTTGCGGCTCTTCGGGCCGACCACCGCGAACGTCGCCCAGTGATCGGTGACGGACGCGAGCCGCACCTTCATGTCGGGCCATTCGGTCTGCAGCCAGCGCTCGAGCCACGTCAGCACGCGCGCCGCGCCGCCGGTGGTGGTCGTCATCATGAAATGCTGGTCGGCGAGGCGCACGGTCACGCCGTCGTCGAACACCATCCCGTTTTCGTCGAGCATCAACCCGTAGCGGCATTTGCCGATTTCGAGCTTGTTCCACGGGTTCGTGTACATCCAGTTCAGCAGCTTCACCGCGTCCGGACCCTGGATGTCGATCTTGCCGAGCGTCGACGCGTCGAGAATACCGACGCCGTTACGCACCGCGAGGCATTCGCGCTTCACGGCCGCATGCAGGTCCTCGCCGTTCTTCGGGAAATACCACGGCCGCTTCCAGTTGCCGACGTCCTCGAACATCGCGCCGTGCTCGACGTGCCATTCGTGCACGGCCGTCTTGCGGATCGGGTCGAGGAAATCGCCCGTCTCGCGGCCCGCGAACGTGCCGAACGACACGGGCGTGTAGTTCGGGCGGAACGTCGTCGTGCCCGTTTCCGGAATCGTCTTGCCGAGCGCGCCCGCGAGGATCGCCATCCCGTTGATGTTGCCGAGCTTGCCCTGGTCGGTGCCGAAGCCCATCGCCGTATAGCGCTTCACGTGCTCGACCGACTCGAACCCTTCGCGCGCGGCGAGCAGGATGTCGGCGGCCGCCACGTCGTTCTGGAAGTCGACGAACTGCTTCGGGCCGCGCGCGGCCGCCTCGCGGCTGCCGACGAGCCACAACGGCTGCAGCGCGCCCTCGACGGCTTCGGCGACCTGCGGCACGGCCGGGCGCTGCGCGGCCGTGAAGCCGGCGGCCTTCGCCGCTTCCACGCCCGCATCGACCGCGAGCCGCAGCGCACGGGCCAGCCCGAATTCGCCGGCCGCCGCACCGATGCTCGCTTCCGCCTGCACGGGCTTGCCCGGCAGGAAGCACGCCTTCTCGTCGTTCCAGCACGCCTTGCCGCCCGATTGCGCGAACAGGTGCAGCACCGGGCTGAAGCCGCCCGACATCGCGACGAGGTCGCACGGCAGCGTCTGCAGCTTGCCGCCGGTCTGGCCGTTCGAGTAGGACGCGACGTCGACCGACGATACGCGCCACTTGCCCGATGCGGCCGTGACGACCGCGCCGCTCATCACCGTCACGCCCTGCCGCTTGGCCGCGGCCGGCAGCGCGCCGTTCGACGACGCGCGCGAATCGACGACCGTCACCTTCGCCCCGCACGCCTTCAGGTCGAGCGCGCTCTGGTATGCACGGTCGTTGTTCGTGAACACGACCACGTTACGGCCCGGCAGCACGCCGAAGCGATGCACGTAGGTGGACACCGCGCCCGCCAGCATCACGCCCGGCAGGTCGTTGTTGCCGAATACGATCGGCCGCTCGTGCGCGCCGGTCGCGAGGATCACGCGCTTCGCGCGGACCTTCCACAGCAGCTCGCGCGTGCCCTTGCGCATCGACACCGGCAGGTGATCGGTCAGGCGCTGCGTGACCGTCACGAGGTTGTGGTCCTGATAGCCGAACGCGGTGCTGCGGGACAGGATCGTCACGTCGGGCAGCTTGCGCAGCTCGGCCTCGATCTTCTCGACCCATTGGAGCGCGGGTTTCGCGTCGATCTCCGCGCGGCACGACAGCAGGCTGCCGCCGAGTTCGCGCTGGTCGTCGACGAGGATCACGCGCGCGCCGGCCGTGGCGGCCGCATGCGCGGCGGCGAGGCCCGACGGGCCACCGCCGACCACGAGCACGTCGCAGTGCGCGTAGCACTTGTCGTAGCGATCGGCGTCGAGCACCTCGGGCGCCTTGCCGAGGCCGGCCGCTTCGCGGATCTTCTCTTCGTACTTCGGCCACATGTTGCGCGGCCACATGAACGTCTTGTAGTAGAACCCGGCCGGCATGAAGCGCGAGAACTTCTGGTTGATCGCGTACTTGTCGTTCTCGAGCGTCGGCTCGGCGTTCACGCTCGTCGCGACGAGCCCCTGGTACAGCTCGATCTCGGTCGCGCGTGCGTTCGGCACGGTATACGGGCCGGTTTCGAGCTGCACGACGGCATTCGGTTCCGCCACGTCCGCCGTCACGATCCCGCGCGGACGGTGATACTTGAAACTGCGCGCGACGAAATGCACGCCGTTCGCGAGCAGCGCGGACGCGAGCGTGTCGCCCTGGAAGCCCTGGTACGTGCGGCCGTTGAACGTGAACGTCAACGGAATCGCGCGATTGATCCGGCCACCGGTGCCGAGGCGGTCTTTCTGGCTCATTTGCTCGTGCCCTCTTCGTTTGCGTTGCCGGCGGCCGCGCCACTGATGGCAGCCCCGCCGAACTTTTCGTAGCCCTTGATATCGTAGGTCACCGTGTCGCGCGTGACCTTGAACCAGCGGCGGCAACCCTGCGTGTGCAGCCATTGCTCCTTGTGCAGCCCGCGCTTGTTCTCGCGCATGAACACGTATTCGCCCCATTCGCGGTCGGTCATGGTCTCGTTCGCCACCGGGCGCACGATGTCGGCTTCGCCGCCGCACGTGAATTCGGATTCGGCGCGCGGCCCGCACCACGGACATTCGATCAGCAACATGTTTGTTTCTCCTTCAGTGCGGGGGTTAGTGCGCGACGGCGGCGGCGCCGTGCTCGTCGATCAGGTGGCCCGTGTAGAAGCGGTCGAGCGCGAACGGTGCGTTCAGCGGATGCGGTTCGTCGCGGGCGATCGTGTGCGCGAACACCCAGCCCGAACCGGGCGTCGCCTTGAAGCCGCCGGTACCCCAGCCGCAGTTGAAATACAGGCCCTTCACGTCGGTCTTGGTGATGATCGGGCACGCGTCCGGCGACACGTCGACGATGCCGCCCCACTGGCGGTTCATCCGCACGCGCGAGAACACCGGGAACATCTCGATGATCGCCTGCAGCGTGCTTTCGATGATGTGGAAGCTGCCGCGCTGGCCGAAGCCCGTGTACTGGTCGATACCGGCGCCGATCACGAGGTCGCCCTTGTCGGACTGGCTGATGTACGCGTGCACCGCGTTGGACATGATCACCGAGTTCACCACCGGCTTGATCGGCTCGGACACCAGCGCCTGCAGCGGATGGCTTTCGATCGGCAGGCGGATGCCGGCCATGTCGGCGAGCGTCGTCGTGTTGCCGGCAGCCACCACCGCGACCTTCTTCGCCTTGATGAACCCCTTCACCGTGTCGACACCGACCACCGCGCCGCCTTCGCGGCGAATGCCCGTCACCTGGCAGTTCTGGATGATGTCGACGCCGGCGCGGTCCGCGCCGCGCGCGAAGCCCCAGGCCACCGCGTCGTGACGCGCGACGCCCGCGCGGCGCTGGATCGATGCGCCGAGCACCGGGTAGCGGCTGTTCAGGTTGATCGTCGGCTCGATTTCCTTGATCTGCGCGGGCGTCAGGAATTCGGCGTCGACGCCGTTCAGCCGGTTCGCGTTCACGCGGCGCTCGGTGTCGCGCACGTCCTGCAGCGTATGCGCGAGGTTCATCACGCCGCGCTGGCTGAACATCACGTTGTAGTTCAGATCCTGCGACAGCCCTTCCCACAGCTTCATCGCCTTCTCGTACAGCGCGGCCGATTCGTCCCACAGGTAGTTCGAGCGCACGATCGTCGTGTTGCGCGCGGTGTTGCCGCCGCCGATCCAGCCCTTCTCCAGGATCGCGACATTCGTGATCCCGTGCTCCTTCGCGAGGTAGTACGCGGTCGCGAGGCCGTGGCCGCCGCCGCCGACGATCACGACGTCGTATTCCTTCTTCGGCTCCGGGCTCTTCCACTGCTTCTCCCAGTTCTCGTGATACGAGAGGCCGTTGCGGAACAGGCTGAATATCGAGTAGCGGCTCATGTTTGGATCCTTCGTTAGCATTCGATGACGTTCACGGCGAGGCCGCCGCGCGACGTTTCCTTGTATTTCGTCTTCATGTCGGCGCCGGTTTCGCGCATCGTCTTGATCACGGAATCGAGCGACACGTAGTGCTGGCCGTTGCCCTTGAGCGCCATGCGCGACGCGTTCAGCGCCTTGATCGCGCCCATCGCGTTGCGCTCGATGCACGGGATCTGCACGAGCCCGCCCACCGGATCGCAGGTCATCCCGAGGTTGTGCTCCATGCCGATCTCGGCCGCGTTCTCGACCTGGTCGGGCGTGCCGCCCATCACGGCGGCGAGCGCGGCGGCGGCCATCGAGCACGCGACGCCCACTTCGCCCTGGCAACCGACTTCCGCGCCGGAGATCGACGCGGTTTCCTTGTAGATGATCCCGATCGCCGCGGCCGTCAGCAGGAATTCGACGATGCCGGCTTCGTTCGAGCCCGGCACGAACTTCACGTAGTAGTGCAGCACCGCGGGGATCACGCCGGCCGCGCCGTTGGTCGGCGCGGTGACGACCCGGCCGCCGGCCGCGTTCTCTTCGTTCACGGCCATCGCATACAGGTTGACCCAGTCGAGCATCGACAGCGGGTCGCGCAGCGACTCTTCCGAACGCGCGCGCAGGCGGCCGTTCAGTTCGGCCGCGCGGCGCTTCACGCGCATCGGGCCTGGCAGGTCGCCCTCGACCTTGCAGCCGCGCTCGACGCACGCGGCCATCGTGCGCCAGATCGCCATCAGCCCGGCGCGCACCTCGTCGGCCGGACGCAGCGCGGATTCGTTGCGCAGCATCAGCTCGGCGATCGAGAGCCCATGTTCGCGGCACTGGCGCATCAGGTCGTCGCCGGTGCGGAACGGATACGGCACGTCGACCGCCGCGCGCACGCCGTTCACGCGATCGCCGTCGCGATTCACGACGAAGCCGCCGCCGACCGAGTAATACTCTTTCTCGACGAGCAACTGGCCGTGTTCGTCGAATGCCTGGAAGCGCATCCCGTTCGGGTGCACGATGCCGGTGCCGCTCATCAGCTTGCGATAGAAGCCGATGTGTTCCTTCTCGTCGAAACGGACCGTCTGCTTGCCGAGCAGCGTCAGCGACTTCTCCGCGCGGATCGCGGCGAGCCGCGGCTCGATCAGGTCGGGATCGATCGTGTCGGGCAGGTGGCCCTCGAGGCCGAGCAGCACGGCCTTGTCGGTGCCGTGGCCCTTGCCGGTCGCGCCGAGCGAGCCGTACAGCTCGACCCGCACGCGGCGCACGAAGCCGAGCAGGTTCGCGTCCTCGACGTGCGACGCGAAGCGGCACGCGGCGATCATCGGTCCGACCGTATGCGAACTGGACGGGCCGATGCCGATCTTGAACAGGTCGAACACGCTGACGTTCATCTGGCTTCCTTTGGGTTGCATGCGTGAAATGTCGTTGGGCCTCAGTACATCAGGGCGTAAAATCGGCCGATAGAACAAAAACGGCATCGGCGTGGGATAGCGCCGCCAAGCGCCGCGCCGGCCGCCCGGAAAGTGCGTTTTGGCGATGGTTCGCGACGAAAAACCACAAGTCCGGCCGCGGCCGATCGGCGACGCTGGCTGCATCCGTGCCGCCCTCCGGCAGCCGTAGCCCGCAAACAGAGTGAAACGAGTGAGACCGCCTTCCCGGCGTGACGAGATTGGCCGCGATGACCCCCGACGTACCCGCTTCCCCCCTCGCAGAACCCGCGCCGCGGCGCCTCCGCTTCGGCATCGTGCTGCTGCCGAACTTCACGCTGACGGCCTTCTCGGGCTTCGTCGACATGCTGCGGCTGTCGGCCGACGACGGCGACTACAGCAAGCCCGTGCGCTGCGCATGGAGCGTGATCGGCGAGACGCTCGCGCCGGTGCGCGCGAGCTGCGGGATCCAGATCACGCCGTGGGAGACGTTCGACGCGGCCGAGCCGTTCGACTATGTGGTGGTGGTCGGCGGGCTGCTGCATTCGGGGCCGCAGGCCGGCCCTGAAACGCTCGACTTCATCCGCCGCGCGGCGACGGGCGGCGCGACGGTCGTCGGCATCTGCACCGGCGTGTTCACGCTGATGCGCGCCGGCGTGCTCGACGGCTATCGCACCTGCGTGAGCTGGTTCCATTACTGGGATTTCATCGAGCGCTTTCCGTCCGCCGATCCCGACCTGCTGATCGCCGACCGGCTGTTCGTGATCGACCGACGCCGGATCACGTGCTCGGGCGGCCGCGCGTCGATCGACGTCGCCGCCGCGATCCTGCTGCGCCATTTCGATCACGCGACCGTGCAGAAGGCGCTGCGCATCCTGCTCGTCGGCGAGATGCAGAAAGGCAACGCGCCGCAGCCGCATCCGCCGGGCCTCGAACCGGCGACGCATCCGAAGGTCAAGCGCGCGATTCTCCTGATGGAACAGCACGTGGGGCGTGCGCTGCCGCTCGAGGAACTGGCGTGCAAGCTCGACCTGTCGACGCGGCAGCTCGAGCGGCTCTTCAAGGCCGAGACCGGCAAGAGCCCGCAGGCCTTCGCGAAACAGGTGCGGCTGCGCACGGCCGCCTGGCTGCTGACGAGCTCGGACCGCACCGTCGCCGATATCGCGTCGAGTTGCGGATTCGCCGATGCGTCGCACCTCGGGCGCGAATTCCGCAAGCAGTTCGGCGTGCCGCCGGCGACGTATCGCGAGCGCGGCGGCGACGTGGCCGAAGTCGATGCGACACCCGATGCGTCGGTCGACGCCGTCGAGGACCTCGCCGACTGACGGGCCGGCGCATCCGCCCCTTCCCGGTCGACTGCACAACCGCGCACGTTCGCGTCGGTTTCGGTGCGATTGGAACCGGTTCCAGTCAATTTAGCCGACGTTGCCCGCGATAGACGAGGGTTATCCCGGATGCTTCTCGGCGCTCAAATTTGTATGATGACCACATCACCTTACAAACCTGAGCATCATGTTCGAGAAAATTCCGGCCCGCGCGATGAGCGACCATGTCGCGCAGCAACTGCTCAAGCAGATCGAAGTGGGCAGTTTCTCGGCCACCGGCAAGCTGCCGACCGAAGCCGTGCTCGCGCAGGAATTCGGCGTGAGCCGCACCGTGATCCGCGAGGCGATCTCGCGGCTGAAGAACGAAGGCGTGGTCGAGCCGCGCCAGGGCAGCGGCGTGTTCGTGAACCAGCACGGCGCGATCCGGCCGCTGCGCATCGACTATGCGGAAGCCGTCGAGGCGAGCTCGCTGCCGCACCTGCTCGCGGTGCGTCGCGCGATCGAGGCCGAAGTCGCGGCCGAAGCCGCGCTGCACCACACCGACGACGACATGGCCGACATCGACGACGCGCTGCGCAAGATCGACGCAGCGGTGGCCGAAGGGCGCGACGGCGTCGCGGAAGACGTCGCGTTCCATCGCACGATCGCGGCCGTCACCGGCAACCCGTATTTCCTGAAGACGCTGCAATTCCTGAACCAGTACCTCGAAGCCGGCGTGAAGGTCACGCGGGGCAACGAAGCGACGCGCGACGATTTCTCGCGGCAGGTGCGCGACGAGCACGCGGCGATCGCCGACGCGATCCGCGCGCGCGACCCGATGGCCGCCCGCAACGCGGCGCGCACGCACATGTACAACGCCGCTCGCCGCCTCGCGGAAGCCGGCATCTGCTGAAACCGGCGGCGCCCGCCGCCGCTGTCCGGAACCTCTCCCGAATCGATCAAGGTTGACCATGTCAAGAAATGTTGGAGTCATCGGCCTCGGCGCGATGGGCCTCGGCGTCGCACGCTCGCTGCTGCGCGCCGGCCTGCGCGTCCATGCATGCGACGTGCGCGACACCGTGCTGCAGGCATTCGCCGCCGAAGGCGGCATCGCGTGCGCGACGCCGGCCGAACTCGGTGCGCAGTGCGACGTCGTCGTCACGCTCGTCGTCAATGCCGCGCAGACGGAAACGGTGCTGTTCGGCGAACACGGTGCGGTCTCGGCGATGAAGCCCGGCGGCGTCGTGATCGCGAGCGCGACCGTCGCGCCCGAATTCGCGGTCGCGCTCGGCGCGCGCATCGAGGCGGCCGGCCTGCAGATGCTCGACGCGCCCGTGTCGGGCGGCGCCGCGCGCGCGGCCTCCGGCGAGATGACGATGATGACGTCCGGCCCGGCCGCCGCGTATGCGGGCTGCGAGGACGTGCTCGCGGCGATCGCCGGCAAGGTGTACCGCCTCGGCGACGCACACGGCATCGGCTCGAAAGTGAAGATCATCAATCAATTGCTGGCCGGCGTGCATATCGCGGCGGCGGCCGAAGCGATGGCGCTCGGCCTGCGCGAAGGCGTCGATGCCGACGCGCTGTACGACGTGATCACGCACAGCGCCGGCAATTCGTGGATGTTCGAGAACCGCGTGCCGCACATCCTGAACGGCGACTACACGCCGCTGTCGGCGGTCGACATCTTCGTGAAGGATCTCGGCCTCGTGCTCGATACCGCGCGCCGCAGCAAATTCCC
The DNA here is from genome assembly GCF_001526365.1 of Burkholderia sp. MSMB1835. Classification (NCBI taxonomy): domain Bacteria; kingdom Pseudomonadati; phylum Pseudomonadota; class Betaproteobacteria; order Burkholderiales; family Burkholderiaceae; genus Burkholderia; species Burkholderia sp. MSMB1835. The sequence goes on along the minus strand of NZ_LOYP01000051.1, from coordinate 32,304 downwards.
GCTGCCGCTGTCGGCCACCGCGCACCAGATGTTCATGAGCGCGTCGAGCGCCGGCCACGGCGGCGAGGACGATTCCGCCGTGATCAAGACGTTCCCCGGCATCACGCTGCCGCCCGCCCGCTGATTCGAACGACGTTCCCGCCATGACCGCTTCCGCTTCCCGTCCCCTGCTCGGCTGCATCGCCGACGATTTCACCGGCGCGACCGATCTCGCGAACATGCTCGTCAAGAGCGGCATGCGCACCGTACAGACGATCGGCGTGCCCGCCGACGGCGCGGCCGTCGACACGATCGTCGACGCCGACGCGATCGTCGTCGCGCTGAAGTCGCGCACGATTCCCGCCGCCGACGCCGTCGCGCAATCCCTCGCCGCGTACGAATGGTTGCGCGCGCAAGGATGCCGCCAGTTCCTCTTCAAGTACTGCTCGACGTTCGATTCGACCGCCGCGGGCAACATCGGGCCGGTGGCCGACGCGCTGCTCGATGCGGCCGGCGGCGACTTCACGATCGCGTGCCCGGCGTTCCCCGAGAACGGCCGCACGATCTATCGCGGCCACCTGTTCGTCGGCGACGTGCTGCTGAACGAATCGGGGATGGAGCATCATCCGCTCACGCCGATGAAGGATGCGAACCTCGTACGCGTGCTGCAGCAGCAGACGAAGTCGCCGGTCGGCCTGATCCGCTACGACACGATCGCGCTCGGCGCGGCCGCCGTGCGCACGCGGATCGACCAGCTGCGCGCGGAAGGGATGCGTTTCGCGATCGCCGACGCGCTGTCGGACCGCGACCTCTACGTCCTCGGCGAAGCGTGCGCGGGCCTGCCGCTCGTCACCGGCGGCTCGGGCATCGCGCTCGGCCTGCCCGCGAATTTCCGCCGCGCGGAGCAATTGCCCGAGCGCGACAACGCGGCGTCGCTGCCGCGCATCGACGGCCTGTCGGCCGTGCTCGCCGGCAGCGCGTCGAAGGCGACCAACGCACAGGTCGCCGCGTGGCGCGCGACGCGACCGGCCTTCCGCATCGATCCGCTCGCGGCCTCGCGCGGCGAGCCGGTCGTCGAGCAGGCGCTCGCGTTTGCGCGCTCGCACCTGCCGCACCCCGTGCTGATTTATGCAACGGCCACGCCCGACGAAGTAAAAGCCGTGCAGCAGGCGCTCGGCGTCGACGCGGCCGGCCATCTCGTCGAAAGCACGCTCGCGGCGATTGCCCGCGGGCTGCGCGAACTCGGCGTGCGCAAGTTCGTCGTCGCCGGCGGCGAGACGTCCGGCGCGGTCGTGCAGGCGCTCGACGTGAAGTCGCTGCAGATCGGCGCGCAGATCGACCCGGGCGTGCCGGCCACGGCCACCATCGACGCGCAGCCGCTCGGCCTCGCGCTGAAATCCGGCAACTTCGGCGCGACGGACTTTTTCGACAAGGCGCTGCGCGCGCTGGACGGAGCCGCACGATGAGCGACGAAGCGAAACTGCGCGAAGAGATCTGCGTGGTCGGCGCGAGCCTGTATGCGCGCGGCCATGCGGTCGGCAGCGCCGGCAACATCAGCGCGCGTCTCGCGGACGGCTGGCTGATCACGCCGACCGACGCGTGCCTCGGCCGGCTCGACCCGAACGACATCGCGAAGGTCGGCGCCGACGGCCGGCCCGTATCGGGCGGCAAGCCGTCGAAGACGCTCGCGCTGCATCGCGGCATCTACGCGCGCAACGCGGACGCGCATGGCGTCGTCCACACGCATTCGACGCATCTCGTCGCGTTGACGCTCGCGGGCGTGTGGCGCGACACCGACGTGCTGCCGCCGATCACGCCGTACTACGTGATGAAGGTCGGCCACATCCCGCTGATCCGTTACCGCCGCCCCGGCGACCCGGCCGTCGCGGCGGAAGTCGCGGCGCTGGCCGACCAGGTGCGCGGCGTGCTGCTCGATCGCCTCGGCCCCGTGATGTGGGGGCCGTCGGTGTCGCACGCGTCGTATGCGCTCGAGGAGCTCGAGGAAACGGCGCGGCTGTGGCTGATGACGCAGCCGAAACCGGAATCGCTGTCCGACGCCGCGCTCGACGAATTGCGCCGCACCTTCGGCGCGCGCTGGTGACGCGCCGCGCACCCGATACCGATTCACCTGCCCGCAGTGTGCGCGGGCCCTTCCGTCAGCACACACATACGAACCGGCAGCCTACGCGCCGCCGGCACACGACGTCCTTGGAGACACGACGATGACTGCTCTCGACGCGGCCGCAAGCCGCTCGCCCGCCGCGGCCGCCCAATCGGGCGAACTCGACCGCACCTACAGGAAAGTGTTCTGGCGCATCGTGCCGTTCCTGATGCTCTGCTACGTGGTCGCGTATCTCGACCGCGTGAACGTCGGCTTTGCCAAGCTGCAGATGTCGCAGGATCTCGCGTTCAGCGAAACCGTGTTCGGGCTCGGCGCGGGGATTTTCTTCCTCGGCTACTTTCTGTTCGAACTGCCGAGCAACATGCTGATGCACCGCCTCGGCGCGCGCATCTGGATCGCGCGGATCATGATCACGTGGGGCGTGCTGTCCGCGCTGTTCGCGTTCGTGAAGACGCCGACGCAGTTCTACGTCCTGCGTTTCCTGCTTGGCCTCGCGGAAGCCGGCTTCTATCCGGGCGTGATCCTGTACCTCACGTACTGGTTCCCGTCCCATCGCCGCGCGAAGATCATCGCGGTGTTCATGTCGGCGATTCCGGTGTCGGGCATCTTCGGCAACCCGCTGTCGGGCTGGATCATGGAGCGCTTCCACGGCGGCTCGGGCTTCCACGGCTGGCAATGGATGTTCATGATCGAAGCCGTGCCGGCGGTGCTCGTCGGCATCGCGACGATCCTCTATCTCGACAACGGCATCCGCAGCGCGAAATGGCTCGACGAGCGCGAGAAGCAGCTGCTCGAAGACGAAATCGCCGCGCAGCCGCAGGAACGGCAGCAGCACGGCCATTCGCTGAAGGCCGTGTTCTCGGACCCGCGCATGTGGTGGATGTCGCTGATCTACTTCGCGTTCGTCACCGGCCAGTACGGGCTCACGTTCTGGATGCCGACGCTCGTGAAATCGACCGGCATCACCGATACGCTGCAGATCGGCCTGCTGTCGGCGATTCCGTTCGTCGTCGCGATCGTCGTGATGAACCTGTTCGGCCACAGCGCGGACAAGCGCCGCGAACGCCGCTGGCACCTGATCGTGCCGGCGCTGATGGGCGCGCTCGGGTTTGCGGTCGCCGCGTCGTACTCGCACAATACGGCCGTGTCGATCGTGTTCCTGTCGCTCGCGGCAGGCGGCGTGCTGACCTGCGCCCCGCTGTTCTGGTCGCTCCCGACCGCGTTCCTCGCAGGCTCCGCGGCCGCGGCCGGGATCGCGATCATCAACTCGGTCGGCAACCTCGCCGGTTTCGCGAGCCCGTACGTGATCGGCTACCTGAAGGACGTCACGCACAGCACGTCGTCCGGCATGTACGTGCTGGCCGCGATGCTCGTGATCGGTGCGATCGCCGTGTGGCTCACGCCCGCGAAACTCGTGAACCGCTGATCCGTCGCCGGCCGATTCATCATTCGACGCGGGGCGCACGGCGCCCCGCGCCATTCATTCACAGGACGCTCCGTCATGCCACGCTTCGCCGCCAACCTCTCGATGATGTACACCGAGCATGCGTTTCTCGAACGCTTCGCCGCTGCCGCCCACGACGGCTTCAAGGCCGTCGAGTACCTGTTCCCGTACGACTTCGCCGCCGAGGACATCCGCGCGCGTCTCGACGCGCACGGCCTCGAACAGGCGCTGTTCAACGCGCCGCCGGGCGACTGGGCCGCGGGCGAACGCGGCATCGCGTCGCTGCCGGGCCGCGAGGACGAGTTCCGCCGCGGCATCGACCAGGCGCTCGACTATGCACGCACGATCGGCAACAAGAAGCTGCACGTGATGGCCGGCATGGTGCCGCCGGGCGCCGATCGCGCGCGCCATCGCGACACCTATCTGTCGAACCTGCGGCATGCGGCGCAAGCGGGCGCCGCGCACGGCATCACGATCCTGATCGAGCCGATCAACCCGCGCGACATGCCCGGCTATTTCCTGAATCGCCAGGACGACGCGCAGGCGATCTGCGCGGAAGTCGGCGCGCCGAACCTGAAGGTGCAGTTCGACTGCTATCACTGCCAGATCGTCGAAGGCGATCTCGCGATGAAGCTCGAGCGCGATTTCGCGGGCATCGGCCATATCCAGATCGCGGGCGTGCCGGAACGCCACGAGCCGGACGTCGGCGAACTCAACTACCCGTACCTGTTCGCGCTGATCGACGCGCTCGGCTACGACGGCTGGATCGGCTGCGAATATCGGCCGAAGGCCGGCACGTCCGACGGCCTCGGCTGGCTCGGGCCGTACCTGTGATTCCCGTATTCCCCAGAGGATGAAGAACATGAAAGTACTGATCACCGGCGGCGCCGGCTTTCTCGGCCAGCGCCTTGCACGCAAGCTGCTCGAGCGCGGCGAACTGACCGGCCCCGACGGCCGTGTCGAGACAATCGACGAGCTGGTGCTGCTCGACGTCGTCCAGGGCGGCGATTTCGGCGATGCGCGCGTGACGTCGATCGTCGGCGACATCGCCGATCGCGCGGTGCTCGAACGCGCGATCGACACGCGCACGGGTGCGATCTTCCACCTCGCGGCGATCGTCAGCGGGCAAGCCGAAGCCGATTTCGATCTCGGCATGCGGATCAACCTCGACGCATCGCGCACGCTGCTCGAAGTGTGCCGCGCGCGCGGCCACCGGCCGCGGGTGGTGTTCACGAGCTCCGTCGCGGTGTACGGCGGCGCGCTGCCCGACGTCGTGCAGGACGACACCGCGCTGAACCCGCAATCGTCGTACGGCGCCGAGAAGGCGATCGCCGAACTGCTGCTGTGCGACTACGCGCGCCGTGGCTTCGTCGACGGCCGCGTGCTGCGGCTGCCGACCATCAGCGTGCGGCCCGGCCGCCCGAACGCGGCCGCGTCGTCGTTCGCGAGCGGCATCATCCGCGAGCCGCTGAACGGCGAGGAAAGCGTATGCCCGGTGCCCGGCTCGACGCGGCTGTGGCTGCTGTCGCCGCGCGGCGCGATCGACGCGCTCGTCGCCGGTTGCGAGATCGATGCCGCGAAGCTCGGCAACAAGCGCGTGATCAATCTGCCGGGGCTGTCGGTGTCGGTCGACGAGATGATCGCGGCGCTGCGCGAAGTCGCGGGTGACGCGGTCGTCAAGCTGATCCGCCATGTGCCCGACGAACGCGTCGAGAAGATCGTCGGCAGTTGGCCGGGCCGCTGGGATACGTCGCGTGCGGAAGCGCTCGGGCTGAAGGGCGACACGTCGTTCGCGGACGTGATCCGCAGCCATCTCGCCGACGAGCGGCGCTGAATCCGGCTGCGTCGCGCCGGGCCGTCAGCGCGGCCCGGCGGATTCCCCGGCACGCAACGGCGCGCGCCGCGTTCCACCCGGCCGGTTCGCCGAAGCCGCCGCCCACTGCCACACGAGCAGCCCCGGCAGATAGAACAGCAGGTCGCGCACGCGGCGCGCACCGGCCAGCGCGAGACAGGTCGGCGGGTCGAACCCGAGCAGCCCGCCGATCAGCACGAACCCGCCCTCCTGCACCCCCAGGCCGCCCGGCATCAGGAACGCGATGCTGCTCACGAGCTGGATCAGCGCCTCGATCGCCAGTGCCTGCGCAAAGCTCGGATCGGCGCCGAGGAAGACCAGCGCCAGCCAGATTTCCAGCGCATAGCCCGCGAACTGCAGCGTCTGCCAGATCCCGAGATAGCGCACGACCACGCCCGTCTTTCTCCAGATCATCCGGATCGACTGGTCGGTGCGTGCCGATTCGCCGACCAGGGCCACCACCTTGCCGCTCGTGACGCGGTTGAGCACGCGCATCGCGCGTTCGAACGGCCGCGCGTGCTGCACCAGCGCGAACAGCAGCAGCACCGGCACCAGCGCGGCCATGCCGATCGCGAGGTTGGCCGCCACCCGCGCCGCATCGGACGACACGCGTTCGAGCACATAGCCGATCGCGACCAGCGCGAAGATCAGCTGGCTGATCAGCGTGAGCTGCATGTCGGCGACGAGGCTGGCCACGGCGGTCGCCGGACGCACGCCCGCCTGCCGCAGCAATCCGAACGACACGATCTCGCCGCCGATGCGCGCGACCGGCAGCAACCCGTTGATCGATTCGCGGATCCACACGAGTTTCAGCATCGTCGGCAACGACGGCCGGCGCGGACCGCGGATCAGCATCCGCCAGTCCCACGCGTTCGCGAGCATCGGCAGGATGTGCGCGAGCGCGGCGACCAGCAGCCCGGCGCCGGCGGTCCGCAGCCGATGCAGGATGTCTTGCGGATGCTCGCGCCAGACCAGCCACACCGCGAGCGCCAGCCCGCCGAGCGCGATCGCGCGCCCGGCATGGCGAAGCCGTGCATCGCCGCGCAGGGCGACCCGGCCGGCCGCCGCGGCGTCGAGGTGCGGCTCCGTCGTCATGACTCACCCGCCGGCGACAGCAGGCCTTGCCGGTCGACGCGAAAGCGCGTGCCGCGCCACACGACGTGCGACGAGAAGAAGCTCGATACGAACACCACGAACTGCAGGAGATCGACGAACGGCAGCCAGAATGCGCGGCGCAGGCTGGCGCCGGTCGCGCGGCTCGTTCTCAGCATCAACCAGGCGCGCGACGCCAGCGCCGCAACCGCGAGCGCACACGCGGCGGCCGTGCCGCCGGAGCACAGCACCGCCAGCAGCGCCAGCGGCACCGGATGCATCAGTACCGATCCGAGATGACCGAGCCGGTCCGCCGCGCGGATCGTGCAGCTCCAGCGCAATTCGTGTGCGTACAACCGCGCGAACGTCTCTTCGACACACGCATGCCCGACGACGAACGGCGGAATGACGACCTGCGCGCCCGCTTGCCGCACCGCTTCGCCGAGTGCGTGATCTTCCGCCAGATGATGCGCAAAGCGCGTCAGCCCGCCGATGCGTTCGAGCGTCGCGCGCGTGATGGCGATCGTCTGGCCGAAGCAGGGCCGCGCGCGCCCGATGAAGAGCCCGGTGATCACGCCCGGCAGGAAATGGTAGTTCGTCATCGCCGCGGCGACCCCCGGCCAGAATCCCGGCGCTGCGACGCCGCGATACACGCTCGTCACGATGCCGACATCCGGCTGCTGTAGCGCACCGACGACGGCGCGCAGATAATCGCGTTCGACCAGCACGTCGCTGTCGGCGAGACAGAGCACCGAATGCTCCGCGTGTTCGAGCATGTTCACGAGATTGGCGATCTTGCGGTTCGGCCCGTACAGCCGCGCATCGGCGACGACCTTGACGTTCGCGCCCGGATACCGCGCGCGCAACGTCTCGACCGCCGCGAGTGCCGCGTCGCCCGCATCGTGCACGCCGAACAGGTGCTGCACCGGCCCCGGATAATCCTGCACGAAGTAGCTTTCGAGATGCTGTACGAGATCCCATTCGTCGCCGTGCAGCGGCTGCGCGACGGTGACGCCCGGATACGTGCGCGGCGGCGCCATCGCCCGGGAAAAGAACCGGCCGACCAGCACGCCCGCCGTGAGCGTGTACGCGACGCCCAGCACCACGGCGAGCCCGCAGACGATCGACATCGCGCCGGCCAGCGCGCGCAACACATGCAACACAACCATGCTTTCCCCCGGTGATGACCCGTACGGCCGCAATGGCAGCGAACGGCGGCGCACACGCGGGCTCACCCATGCACGCCGCCGTACCGGTTCCCGTTGAGCCGGATATGAAGAACGACCAGCCGACGGTACGCGCAATCGGATGACACGACTACCGTGCGGCGATCGATTCCGGTCACACGCACGCAACCGCATGCCAGCGCAGCCTTGAACGCCGCGTCGGCAAGCTTACGGGCCGACAGGATCGCGGCGGCGACGGCAACGACGGTCCAGACGCGGAACGTCATCGTGGTGAAAAATGCTTCGGGTACGCGCCATGCAAGCAACGAAACCAGCACGAAGCATTGAATGAACATGGCGGCGAGTGCGGCGATCAGCAGGTGGGCGCGCCAGCGCTCGATCGTCGAGGATGCCATCAGGATCGAACCTCCCGTACGGGCGACGCGCATCGAACGGATATCGGTCGAAAGGGGCGCGGGTTGGCGCCCGGGTGCGGGCGGCTCGCGCCGGACGCGCCCGAGCGATTCGGGATCGGGGGAAGCGGAACGCCGCCCCGGAAATGTCGTCGCCGATGGTAACGGGATTGCCGGCGCCAAACCTTAAGCGTTCTTCAGAATCGGCCGACATTTGCGGCAGCGCAATTACAATCCGTTTCACGGTGCGCAGAGTCATGCTCGTACAATCGCAGACGCCTGCACCCCGAATCGACCATGCGACTCCTCCTTGTTGAAGACGACGACCTGATCGGCAGCGGCCTGGAGACCAGCCTGAGCCAGGCCGGCTTTCACGTCGACTGGTTGCGCGACGGTCATGCGGCCGCAGCCGCGCTCGCGACGACGCGCTTCGCACTCGTCGTACTCGATCTCGGGCTGCCCGGCAAATCGGGCACGGAACTGCTGCACGCGCTGCGCGATGCCGGCGATACGGTCCCCGTGCTGGTGCTGACCGCACGCGGCACCGTGGCGGACCGTGTGCGCGGCCTCGACGACGGCGCGGACGACTATCTCGCGAAACCGTTCGAATTGTCCGAAGTGCTCGCCCGCTGCCGCGCGCTCGTGCGGCGCTCGCAGGGCCGTGCCGGCGATGAGATCGTCTGGCGCGACATCACGATCGACCTGACCGCGCATACCGTGACGCGCCATGCGGCGCGCATCGCGCTCACGTCGCGCGAGTGGGCGATCCTCGTTCAGCTCGTCACGCACCCGGGCATCCCGCAGTCGCGCGCGCGTCTCGAGGACGGCCTGTACGGCTGGCAGGAAGGCATCGAAAGCAATGCGATCGAGGTCCATGTGTCGAACCTGCGCAAGAAGCTCGGCTCGGAATTGATCCGTACCGTCCGCGGTATCGGCTACGTGGTCGAACTTCCATGATCGCCGGCTCGATACGACGCCGCGTGTCGCTGATGGCGATCGGTTGCGTGACCGTCGTCTGGCTCGTCGCCGTGTTCGGCAGCTTCCGGCACGCGACGCGCGAGATCGGCGAATGGCAAGACGCGCGCCTCGTCGAATACGCGTCGCTGCTCGTCGATCTGTCGGCGGCCGACCTCGGCCGTCTCGCGCGCTTCCCGCCCGACGCCCGCGTCGAACTGGCCCGCGGCGATGCGAAATCCGGCCCCGATGCCGACGGCGATCGCCTGCCGCGCGACGTGCTGTTCGAGGTGCGCGACGCGCAGGGCAACGTCGTCGCGTCGAGCCTGCCGGCCGACGCCGCCGGTTTGCCGGACCCGCCCGGCGCGTCCGCCAAACCCGAAACGATCGTCATTCGCGACGTGCGATGGCGCACGCACGCGCTGCGCGCGTCCGCGTCGGGGCGCCGGGTGCGCGTGATGGAGATGTCGAATACGCGCAGCGATCTGGCGACCGGCATCGCACGCGGCATCGTCGAGCCGCTCGTCATCGCGCTGCCGGTGCTGGCGCTGCTGCTGTGGGTGATGATCGGGCGCAGTCTCGCACCGCTGAAGACGCTGTCCACGCTGATCGGCGCACGCGATGCACGATCGCTCGAACCGCTCGGCATCGCGACCGTGCCGGACGAAGTGCGCACGCTGGTCGACTCGATCGATCGCCTGCTCGCGAGGCTGCGGCAATCGATCGTCCGGGAGCGCGCGTTCACGTCCGACGCCGCGCACGAACTGAAGACGCCGCTCGCCGCGATCAAGGTGCAGGCCCAGGTGGCCATCGCGACCGACGATCCCGCGCACAAGCAACTGGCGATGCAGCGCGTCGTGCAGGGCGTCGACCGCAGTGCGCGGCTCGCCGAGCAATTGCTGCTGCTCGCACGGCTCGACGAGTACGAACGCATTCCGGCGCGTATGCTCGTCGTGCGCGAACTCGTCGATGCCGCTGTCGACCGCCATCTGTCGAAAGCCGCGGACAAGGCCATCGACATCGCGTGTGGCGACCTGTCCGCGCGGACGATCGACGCCGATCCGATCCTGATCGGCATCCTGCTCGACAATCTCGTCGACAACGCGATCAAGTACGGCCGCCCTGGCGGACGCATCGAGCTCGGCGTACACGACGACGGCCCGCAGCAATGCATCGTCGTGCGCGATGACGGGCCGGGCGTCGCGCCCGGCGAGCGCGAACGGCTCGGCGACCGGTTCTATCGCGGCAGCGGCACGCCGTCGCCCGGCAGCGGGCTCGGACTGTCGATCGTGATCCGCATCGCGCAATACTTCGGCGGCACCGTCCGGTTCGAATCCGGCATCGGCGGCCACGGCCTCGGCGTGGCGATCACGCTGCCGTCGGCGGATGCGGGCCGACCGGCGCCGCGTGCTTAACGTTTCGTTAAGGATTCGGCCGTAGAATCCGCCGCACGCTGCCCCGCCATGCCCGTCAGGAGCCTTCATGTCCACACCCACTCGTTACGACGCCGTTGCCCGTTTTCTTCACTGGTTGATCGTGGCGCTGGTCGTCGCGCAATACGCGATCGGCTGGACGATGCCCAACGGGCATCGCGACACGCAGCCGGTCGGCCTGATCGCCGCGCACCTGATCGTCGGCACGGCGCTGCTCGCGGCGATGGCATGCCGCGTGCTGTGGCGTGCGACGCATCGCCCGCCTGCCAGCGAGCTGTCGCCCGCGATGCGCGCGCTGTCCGGCATCACGCACGGCGCACTCTACCTGCTGCTGATCGCGGTGCCGCTGCTGGGCTGGATCAACGCGTCGTCACGCGCGTGGGCCGTGACGCTCGTCGGCATCCTTCCGTTGCCGGCGCTGTCGGCGGCCGGCTCGGGGTTCGGTCACGCGATGGGCGACGTGCACGGCATTCTCGCGTGGGTCCTGTTCGCCGGCATCTGCGTGCACGTGGCGGCCGCGCTGATGCACCGCTTCGTGCTGCGCGACCAGGTCGTGCAGCGCATGATGCCGTGGTGATCGATCGCGCCGCTGGTCGGAACCGGTTGACGAGTTGATCGCGACGCCGCGCAAAGCGGCGCGCCACGACCGGCGTCTCAGCCGGCGCCCTTCGGGCACGTCGCGCGGCGCGAAGCGCGTGCGATTTGCCGTCCCGCGAACACGGCGGCCAGCCGTGACACACGATCATGTCGGCACCTAGTCGCCGGTTTGCGCCGGCATACCGGCGTCCGGTGCGTGCGCAACCGACGCCGCCATGCGCGCCCGTTCCTGCTCGGCGAGCTTCGCTTCCGCGGCCTGGATGTCGGCCGGATACTCGCCGTCGTCGCCCTTCGCCGGGTCGTACCCGGCCGCTTCCAGACGCATCAACTCCTCGCGAACCTGCGCACGCGTGAGCGGCGCGGCCGATTGTGCGAATGCCGCCTGACCGGCGACTGCGCCGACCATAATCAGGACTGCGATATAAGTTTTCATCATGAACTCCTTCAATGTGACGTATCGATCGACCACGGGATACGCGTGACCTGCGGACGCGGGCGGCTGGATCAGCTTCCGAAATAGATCGCGCAGAAGCTCGCGGGGCCGACGCAGGCGGCGGCGCCTCGATGGGGCGACATCGCCGCCGGCTTGCCCGCTTCGGACGACATGGCCGGATCGCCGCCGACTGCCGTGCTGGCCTGCCGCTGCGGCAACTGATCGGCCTGACGCTGGAACAGCGGGCTCACATCCGGATACGACGTATCGGTCACGAAGCGCAACCCGTTGTTGTCGGCGTCGATCAGTTCCTGCCGGACCTGCTCGCGCGTGAGCGCCTGTGCCGACGCTTGCGTCGCGACACCTGCGAGAGACATCGCCGCCATCGTGGCGGCCACCAGCCAGTGCTTGTTCATGTTCCACTCCTTCGGAAGTCAACGAGACGACGTGCTACACCCGTATGACGACGGAGGAGGCGTGTTTATTCCCGGCCCGTCGGGCCGCCCTCGCCGGACCTTCATCGAACTGTCATTCATTCGTCAGCCGGCGTAACCTGACGTAACGCAGCGCCCGTCGTGCTTCGGGCAGACTGACCACCACTTCATCCGGACCGCTCATCGATCGACCATGTCCGCCGCTTACGACCATGCAGCCGCGCTGCTGCGCAGGCTGTACGACCGCCATATCGACAGCGGCGCGGTGCTCGACACGGCCGCATTCCCGGATGCCGAGCGATTCGTGCGCGCGTGGCACGCGATCCGCGCGGAGGCGCTCGACGTCGCACGCGACATGCCGCGCATCCCGCGCTTTCACGACATCATGCGCGAGCAGTACGACATCTCGGCCAACGACGCACGCGACTGGCGCATGTTCATCATGCAGGCGTACGGCCAGCCGTTTGCGCGCAACCTGTCGCGCTGCCCGACCGTCGCGGCGCTCGTCGCGGCGTCGCCGGACGTGCTGTCCGCGTCGCTGTCGTTCCTCGCGCCCGGCAAGCACATCCCGCCGCATCGCGGGCCGTTTCGCGGCATCCTGCGCGGATATCTCGTGCTGTCGATGCCCAGGCGCGCGGACGGCACGCCGGCTGCCGTGCTGAAGGTCGACGGCCGCGAATACCGGCTCGACGAAGGCCGCTTCCTGCTGTGGGACGACACGTTCACGCACGAGGTATGGAACGACAGCGATGCGGTGCGGATCGTGCTGCTGCTCGATATCCGTCGGCGCGGGATGCCGCGCTGGCTCACGTGGCTGTCGAATGCGGTGATCGGCGTCGTGCGGCTCGGGATCCGGATCAGGGGGCGGTCGATTCCGGTCTAGCCGCCGCGCCCGCACGGCAGCGCCGTTTCCCCCTTTCGGCGGCCGCCGGATCGCCTAAACTACAAGCCACCCTTTCGTGCGGCTCCTGCCAGCTACCGCCATGGCGCATCTCTTCTTCGCCGCATCGATCCAGCGGCATGTCGAAACGCCCGAGCGCGACATCGACGCGCACACGGTCGGCGAAGCATTCGACACCATTTTCAGCGAGCAACCGCGGTTGCGCGGCTACATCGTCGACGATCAGGGCGCGCTGCGAAAGCACCTGTCGGTGTTCATCGACGGCCAGCCGATCCGCGACCGGCAGCGCCTGTCCGACGCGCTCGAGGCCGCCAGCCGCGTATATGTCGTGCAGGCGCTGACCGGCGGATAAAGGGACCGATGCACCGCCGCATTCCCCCATACCAAGCGCCGTCGCGCCAAGGCGGACCATCCGGAGACATCGCATGAACGATCGACTGCTCGTCGCCACCCGCAAGGGCCTGTTCGTCCTGCAACCCGACGGTCACGACGGCTGGACGCTCGGCGAACCGCATTTCATCGGCGAGCCCGTCAGCATGGCGCTCGCCGACCCGCGCGACGGCACGCTGTATGCGGCGCTCAATCTCGGCCATTTCGGCGTGAAGCTGCACCGGCTGCGCGCAGGCGCCACCGACTGGGAGGAATGTGCGGCCCCGGTTTATCCGCCGCAGCCCGCCGACGCGTCGGCCGCCCGCACCGACCCGCACACGGGCAGCGGCGACGCCGACGACGAGCCGGCGGGGCCGCCGCAGCCGCCGTGGACGCTTCAGCAGATCTGGTCGCTCGAAGCCGGCGGCACCGACGAGCCCGGCGTACTGTGGGCCGGCACGATTCCCGGCGGCCTGTTCCGCTCCGACGACCACGGCGATTCATGGGTACTCAACCGCGCGCTGTGGGATCGCCCCGAACGCGCCGAATGGGGCGGCGGCGGGTACGACGCGCCGGGCATCCATTCGGTGATGGTCGACCCGCGCGACAGCCGACACGTCGCCGTCGGCATCTCGTGCGGCGGCGTCTGGCAGACCGCCGACGGCGGCGCGACGTGGCGCGTGACCGCGGAAGGCATGGAAGCCGACTACATGCCGCCCGAGCGACGCGGCGAGCCGAACATGCAGGATCCGCACCGCGTCGTGCAGTGCGCGGCGAATCCGGACGTGCTGTGGACGCAGCATCACTGCGCGATCTTCCGCTCGACCGACGGCGGCGAACACTGGCGCCGCATCGAAGCGCAACCGTCGAGCTTCGGTTTCGCGGTGGCCGTGCATCCGCACGAACCGGATACCGCGTGGTTCGTGCCGGCCGTGAAGGACGCATGCCGGATTCCGGTGAACGGCCGGTTCGTCGTCACGCGCACGCGCGACGGCGGCCGCAGTTTCGAGAGCCTGTCGAATGGGTTGCCGGCATCGCCCGCGTACGACCTCGTGTACCGGCATGGGCTCGCGGTGGACGATTCCGGCACGCGCCTCGCGATGGCCTCGACGACGGGCGCGTTATGGACGTCCGTCGATGGCGGCGACCATTGGCGACAGGTATCGGCGCATTTGCCGCCGGTGTATAGCGTCAGGTTCGGGTAGCGGCGCGAGACGCGTCGGGCGCCATCCGCGCCACCGCATCGCGCGTCCGTGCGATTTCCGCTTCGAGCCAGTCGAGAAACCGCCTGACCTGCGGCTCGCGCTCGCGCCCCGGCCGGCACAGCGCGACGAAGCGCGCACCGTCGAGCCGCACCGCGGGCTCGATCGGCATCAACGCACCGCGCTCGACATGCTCGGCGGCCAGCACCGAACTGAGCAGCGCGATACCCTGCCCGTGCAGCACGGCCTGCAATGCGTAATGCTCGTCGTCGTAATGGCGAAACACCGCGCGTTCGAGCCACGCCTGCCGGCCTGCCGCACGACACCACGACGTCCAATCGACCGACACGGGCAGCGGCGTATCCCACACGGTCTCGATCAGGTCGAGCGGCTCGTCGGTGCGATCCGCATCGAAGCCGGCGGCCGCATACGCGCCGAAATACTCGTCGATCAACGCAATCTCGTGCAACGCGGGAAACTGGCGCGACGTCGCGCGAATCGCGAGATCGATCCGCGCATCGCGTTCGAGATCGACGAGCGCGTTGCCCGTTTCGACCTTGATGTGCAGGTGCGGATCGACGCGGCGAAACGCACCGAGACGGGGAATCAGCCACATCGCCGCAAAGGCCGGCGTGGTGGTCAGCACGAGCGGGCGCTCGTCGGCCGCATCCGGACGCACGGCGTCGAGCCCGCGGCTCAATGCCAGCAACGCATCGTGACTCGCGCGGAACAGCCGCTCGCCTTCTTCGGTCAACCGCACGCCGCCCGCGCCGCGCTCGAACAGCAGCACGCCGACGCGGCTCTCCAGCGACTTGATCTGGTGCGACACGGCAGCCGGCGTCACGGACAGCTCGTCCGCGGCGGCCTTGAACGTGCCCAGCCGTGCCGACGATTCGAATACACGCAAAGCGGTCAGGGGGATTTTCGAGAACACGGAGCCTCGCGGGCCGGATACGGCCGGGTTGAATTCGATTCAATCGGGGTGAGATTAGGTGAATTGAAGCGGGTGCGCAACGCGGCTAGCCTTGCGGGACGTCGCGGCATGGCGCCGCCGTCGAACCGGAGGAACCCCGTGCAAGGCCTACCGCGCAGGATCACGCAGGCGGTGCTCTACGAAGCGATCGCCATTTCCTGCATTTCGCCCGCGATTGCGGCAATCTTCGAGCAGGACCTCGTCTATTCGGGCGCACTGTCGGCGACGATGTCGGCGATCGCGATGCTGTGGAACATGATCTTCAACGCGCTGTTCGAACGCTGGGAAGCGTCGCGGCGGCAACCGGCGCGTACGCTCGGGCGGCGGATCCTGCACGCCATCGGATTCGAAGGCGGGCTGATCTTCATCCTCGTGCCGGTCGTGTCGTGGTGGCTCGACATCTCGTGGCTCGATGCGTTCGTCGTCGATATCGGGCTGTTCGCGTTCTTCTTCTGCTACGCGTTCGTGTTCCAGTGGGCGTTCGATCGCGTGTTCGACGCGCCGGCGGCGACGAAGGGGTCGTGAACGGGCGCTTGGGTCCTGCTCGCGCTAATCGCGGGCTTGCGCCGGCCCTACGCCCCCGCGGCAATTTTCGGCAACTGCCAGCCGAAGCGCACCGCCGCGATCCGCAGCGCAAAGCACGCGACGCCGCCGAGCACGGCCGCGACGACGGGCGGGCAACCGAGTCGCCGGCACGACACGACGACGACCGCGCCGAGCAGCGCCGCGCTCGCATAGATATCCGCGACCAGCACGACCGGTATCCGCGCGAGCAGCAGATCGCGCACGACGCCGCCTCCGCAGCCGGTCACCGCGCCCATCAGCGTCGCAATGAACGGGTGGACGCGGAATTCGAGCGCCTTCACCGCGCCCGCGACCGCGAACAATGCGAGGCCGGCCGCATCGAGCGTCGTCAGCAGCGACGGCGAGAACGACGCGACCCGTGCATGAAACACGAACGCGAACAGTCCGGCGGCAAACGCGAGCGCCGGATAACGCCAGTCGCTCACGGCGCTCGGCGGGCGGGCGCCGATCAGCAGGTCGCGAATCACGCCGCCGCCGAGCGCGACGACGAGCGACAGCACCATCACCCCGAACAGATCGAGTCCCGCGCCGATCGCCGCATTGGCGCCTTCGATCGCGAACACCGCCGTGCCCGCGAGATCGGCGGCGAGCACGACTTGTCCGATGCGCTTCATGCTAATGAACGGCCGAAGTAGCGGATCGTCCGGTTGCAGCCTGCGTCGACCGAAGCGGTCGCGCCGTTCGGCCGCGTGCCGGCTGCATGTAGCCGCCGGGATGCATCGAGCGGGTTGCGGGTCATTGCCGTCTCCTGAGCGCGGATCGAGCAGTCTAGCGCATCGCCCGCCGGCCGTCGGCGCGCGTGCGGCACACGGCAAAAAGCCGGCGCAAGCAGGTCGCCCTGCCTGCGCCGGCTCGACATTCGCGTCAGGCTTCGGGCCGAAGCCGCAAAGCCCGACGCATCGCGCTCAATGCACGCCGAGGTAGGCCTTCACCGCCGGCAGGCCCGGCTTGCCGTCGATCGTCGTCACGCCGGCCAGCCACTTGTCGAGCGATTGCGGATTCGCCTTCAGCCATTCGGCGGCGGCCTTGTTCGGATCCTGCTTGTTCATGATCGGCACCATCACGTGGTTCTCGATCGACGTCGTGAACTGCAGGTTCGACACGAACTTTGCGACGTTCGGGCAGCGCTGCGCATAGTCGGGCGGCGTCGCCGTCAGCACCTTCGCTTCGCCGTAGTTCGGGCCGAACACGTCGTCGCCGCCGGTCAGGTAGTCGATCTTCATCTGCACGTTCATCGGATGCGGTTCCCAGCCGAGGAACACGATCCACTGCTTGTCGCGGATCGCGCGGTTCACCTCGACCAGCATCCCGGCCTCGCTCGACTCGACCAGCTTGAACTTGCCGAGGCCGAACTGGTTGCCGTCGATCATCTTCTTGATCAGCGCGTTGCCGTCGTTGCCCGGCTCGATCCCGTAGATCTTGCCGTTGAGCTTGTCCGCGAATTTCTGGATGTCCGCGAACGACTTCAGGCCGCCCTGATACACGTAATCGGGCACCGCGAGCGTGTATTTCGCGCCGGTCAGGTTGGGCGTCGCGAGCACCTTGATCGTGCCGGCCTTCGTGAACGGCTGGATGATCGGATCCATCGTCGGCGACCAGTAGCCGAGGAACACGTCGATCTGCTTGCTCTTGATCCCCGCGAACGTGATCGGCACCGACGCGATCGTCTTCGTCGGGGTGTAGCCGAGCCCCTGCAGCATCGTCGACGCGAGGCCCGTGGTCGCCGCGATGTCGGACCAGCCGACATCGGCGAAGCGCACGTTCTTGCAAACGGGCGGATCGGCCGCATAAACGGCCGACATCGGCGCGGTTATCCCGATCCCGCACACCGCTGCGATCAATAGGCGCTTCATCTTGCTTCTCCTCAAAGTGATGTCGTTTGCTTGAATGCGGGATCGTTTGTTGAAGCCGCACGCCGCGATCCCGGCGACGTCGCGGACCGATTGATCGCTCCGTTCAGCGCCCCGGCAGCCGGCGCTCGTAGCTCGGCGCATGGCCGAACTGCGCGCGGTATGCCTTGCTGAAATGACACGGCGAGTGAAAGCCGCAGACCGTCGTCACGCGCGCGATCGATGCGTCGGTCGTACGCAGCAGGTCGCGTGCGCGTTTCAGGCGCAACGTCAGGTAATAGTGGGTCGGCGATACGTTCAGATACACCTTGAACATGCGCTGCAGATGCCGCTGCGACAGCCGCACGAGCCGCGCGAGCTCCTCGAGCGACAGCGGCTCCTCGATGTTCGCCTCCATCAGCCGCACGACCTCGATCAGCTCCGCGCGCGAGAAACCGACCCGCGCATCGACCGGAATCGGCTGCGTATCGGTCGAACTGCGGATGCGCTCCAGGATGAACTGCTCGGATACCTGCGCGGCCAGCTGCTGGCCGAACCGCATGCCGACGAGGTTCAGCATCAGATCGAGCGGCGCGGTGCCGCCGGTGCAGGTCAGCCGGTCGCGATCGACGACGAACAATTCGTCGGCGAATCCGACCTGCGGAAATTCGGAATGCAGCGCGGACAGGTTCTCCCAGTGCACGGTGCAACGATAGCCGTCGAGCAGCCCGCTCGCCATCAGCGCGTAGGCGCCGGTGCAGATGCCGCCGAGCGGCAGCCCGCGTGCGGCAAGCGCCGCGAGCGTATCGCGCGCGCGCTCGTCCACCATGTCGCGGATGCGGATGCCGCCGCACACGATCATCACGTCGGGCAGGTCATCGTAGTCGAGCGCCTGCGTGGGCCGCACCGCGATGCCGTTGCTGGCATGCGCGGGCGCGCCGTCGAGCGAGTAGATCGACCACTTGTAGTGTTCCGCCCGCCCGACGTAGTTCGCCATCCGAAGCACTTCGACCGCGCTCGAGAACGCGATCATCGAGAAGTTCGGCAGCGTCAGGAAGCCGAAATGGGCGAGGGACGAAACCGGTGAAACGCAGGCGGCGGGCGCGACAGCGACGGCGGACGTCACATCGGTCTCCTGGCGAGGAGGTTGCAGGGAGCCAGCCCCGCGGCGCAAGCCGCGGGAGCCGTGTTCGACGAGGGGGAGCGGCCGGAGCGTGCCCGGCCGCCGGAGATCAGGCCTGCGCGGGCTCGGCCTTCACGCGAAAGAGCTGCTTGAGGCCCGAGAACAGCGGCGCCTTCACGGTGCCCGGCGCGCGGCCGAAGCTCTCGGTGATGCGGTCGAGAATGATCGCGAGCAGCACGACCGACAGACCGCTTTCGAAACCGAGGCCGATGTCGAGACGCTGGATACTCGCGAGCACGTCGTTGCCGAGGCCGCCCGCGCCGACCATCGACGCGATGATCACCATCGACAGCGCCATCATGATCGTCTGGTTCACGCCCTGCATGATCGACGGCAGCGCGTTCGGGAACTGCACCTTGTACAGCAGTTGCCACGGCGTGCAGCCGAACGCCTGGCCGGCTTCGACGATCTCGCGGTTCACGTGGCGGATGCCGAGGCTCGTGAGACGCACCGCGGGCGGCATCGCGAAGATCACCGTCGACAGGATCCCCGGCACGCGGCCGAGACCGAACAGCATCGCGGCCGGAATCAGGTAGACGAACGCGGGCATCGTCTGCATCAGGTCGAGGATCGGGCGCACGATCGCGGCGACCCACTTGCTCTTCGCGGCCCAGATGCCGAGCGGGATGCCAAGCACGAGGCTGATGATCGTCGACGACAGCGTGAGGCCGAGCGTGATGACCGTCTGATCCCAGAAGCCGGTCGCGAAGATCAGCAGCAGCGACGCGGTGGTGAACAGCGCGAAGCGCCAGCCCACCCGCCACAGCCCGACGCCGATGAAGATCGCCATCATCAGCCACATCGGGATCGCCTGCAGGCCATGCTCGACGAATGCCGCGAGCCCTTCGATCGCTCGACCGATCGCGTCGAACGTCTTCGCGTCGTGGTCGAGCAGGTAGTGAACGGACTGGTCGACCCAGGTACCGAGCGGAATCATTTCAGACATGGGAACCTCGCGAACGCGTGATGGCCTTCAGGATGAGCGCACGATCGACCGAGCCGCAGTAACAGCCGTCGTCGTCGACGACGGGCAGTGCATTCGGGCTCGCGACCACGCGCGCGACGACGTGTTCGAGCGACGCATCGCGCCGGATGCTTTCGATCGGCCGCACGGACGGCGTGTCCTGACCGAGCGCCTCGCGCGTGACGAAGCCGCGAATCTTGCGTTCGGCATCGAGCACGAACGCGTAGTCGGCGCTGCCGTTCAGCGAAGCCGCGACGTTCGCGGCATCGCACTTCGATACGAGCGGCACGGCGCCCGTCTGCATCAGGTCGCCGGCGGTGAGGTAGCGGCTGGTGTCGATGCCGTCGAAGAACGCGCGCACGTAATCGTCGGCCGGGTTCGCGATGATGTCCTGCGGCGTGCCGACCTGCACGAGGCGGCCGCCTTCCATGATCGCGATGCGGTTGCCGATGCGCAGCGCTTCCTCGAGATCGTGCGATACGAACATGATCGTGCGGCGCTGGTCCTTCTGCAGTTGCAGCAGCACGTCCTGCATTTCGCGGCGCTTGAGCGGATCGAGCGCGGAGAACGCCTCGTCCATGATCATCAGCGACGGGTTCACGGCCAGCGCGCGGGCAAGGCCGACGCGCTGCTGCATGCCGCCCGACAGCTCGGACGGCAGCTTGTGCGAAAACGGTGCGAGGCCGACCTGCTCGAGCACTTCCATCGCACGGCGCTCGCGCTCCTTCTTGCCCATGCCCGCGACTTCCAGCCCGAACGCGGCATTCGACACCACGGTGCGATGCGGCATCAGCGCGAACGACTGGAACACCATGCTCATGTCCTTGCGGCGCAGCGCGGTCAGCGCCGAGCGGCGCGCCGACGCGACGTCGAGCCCGTCGATCAGCACCTTGCCGGCGCTCGGATCGACCAGCCGGTTCACGAGGCGGATCAGCGTGGACTTGCCGGAACCGGACAGGCCCATCAGCACGAAAATTTCGCCTTCCTGCACATCGAAGGAGACGTTGTGCACGCCGACGACCTGACCGGTGCGCTTGAGCACATCGTCCTTCGTCGCGCCGGCGGCGAGCATGTCGAGCGCCTGCTGCGGATTACTTCCAAACACCTTGCACAGACCTTCGACCACAACCTTGGGGGCATCCATCGAAACCTTCTCCTCGTGTAGCGGGGACTCGCGCTTGTCATAGCGTGCCTACATAGTTGCCAGAAAAAACCCCGGCCTGCCGACGAATTACGACAAACGCTTGCGCAAATACGACACGGCCGCCAGCCCCGTCCGGCGGGCCGCGCGGCCGATTGCGGCGGCGCAATACGCGCACGGCCTGCTGCGACGGGCATCGCCCTTCGGACTTGTGCGCAGCAGCGCGGCGAACGGCACATGGGATTTTGCGCCAGGCCGCATTCGGCACGCGTCGCTTTCCGACAAGTTGACGTCCGTTCCGACGCGCCTCTACTCAGACGAAAACGCGCACCGCATGCGCCGATAAAAAGCATGACCGTGCAAAAAGCCGTTTGGCGACACCGAACGGCGCACGCCGCGATACCGCGCCAACCACGGAAATCCGGGCAGGCACGCTGTGATACATTCGCCGCAAACACGCCGATCGCGACGTTGCCGCGGGCCTTCCGCACGAGGGCGCCAGCCGCACGGCGCGCACATGCCGGTTCGCCTGCCGGCCGTGCTGAAACCGCCTCGATCCGGCGCGATTCCGGTCGAAGGACGATAACGATAGTGAGAGGGAGCAAGGCGTTGAACTGGGCATTCGCCGTAATCGGTTTCGTCGTGGGCGGCATCGCCGCCTTGATCGGGGATTTCCCGGCCGCGAGCGGCGCGCTGCTCGGGGCCGCCGCCGGGTTCTGGGTCGGGCACGTGCTGCGGCAACGCAAGCTGCAGAGCCGGCGCACCGTGCCCGACGCATGGGCCGCCGCCGCGCCGCCTCCCACCCCGTTACCGCTCGCCGATCGCGTCGCGCGCCTCGAAGCCACCGTCGACACGCTCACGCGCGAACTCGACGCGCTGCGCGCTCAGCTGGCGGGCGCGCAGGCCGGCGCGGCGACATCCGGCGGCATCGCGCCGACGGCTTCGGCCGACGCCGCCTCCGCGCCGCTGCCGACGCCCTTCCCGACACCGCCCGCGCCGCGACCGGCCGCCGCACGCGCGGACACGCCGGCCTCCTCTTCGACGCCGGCGCCCACTACACCGCCCGCGCCGGCCACCGCGGCACGCGCCGCAGCGGCGTCCGCTCGCGCCGACACCCCCGCCGGCGCGCCTGCCGCTCCGCCCGCGCCGCGCGCACCCGGCATCGCCGAACGCGCGTTCGGCGCCGCGCGCGACTGGCTGCTCGGCGGCAACACGGTCGTGCGTGTCGGGATCGTCGTGCTGTTCTTCGGCGTCGCGTTCCTGCTCAAGTACGCGGCCGACAACGACATGCTGCCGATCGAATTCCGTCTCGCGGGCACGGCGCTCGCGGCGGCCGCGCTGCTCGCGATCGGCTGGCGCGTGCGTGCGCGCCGCGCCGCATACGGCCTCGTGCTGCAAGGCGGCGGCATCGGCATCCTGTACCTGACGATCTTCGCCGCGACCAGGCTCGATGCGTTGCTGCCCGTCGGCGCCGCGTTCCCGCTGATGGTCGCGGTCTGTGCGCTGAGTGCATTCCTCGCAGTGCGGCAGAACGCGCTGCCGCTCGCGTTCATGGGCAGTGCGGGCGGCTTCCTCGCGCCGATCCTGCTGTCGACCGGCCAGGGCAATCACGTCGCGCTGTTCAGCTACTACGCACTGCTGAACGCAGGCATCTTCGCGATCGCGTGGTTCAAGGCCTGGCGCCCGCTGAACCTGCTCGGCTTCGTGTTCACGTTCACGATCGGCTCCGCGTGGGGCGTGACGGCCTATCGCCCCACGCTGTTCGCGAGCACCGAGCCGTTCCTCGTCCTGTTCTTCCTGATGTATGTCGGCATCGCGCTACTGTATGCGGTGAAACGCGAACTCGCGCTGCGACACTATGTGGACGGCACGCTCGTGTTCGGCACGCCGATCGTCGCGACCGCGCTGCAGGCGTCGCTCGTGAAAGGCATGCCGTTCGGGCTCGCATGGAGCGCGGTCGCGCTATCGGCGTTCTACGTCGCGGTGGCCGCCTGGCTCGCGCGGCGCCGCGATCGCCTCGGGCTGCTGTTCGAATCGATGCTCGCGCTCGCGGCGATCTTCGCGACGCTCGCGGTGCCGCTCGCGTTCTCGGGGCCGACGACCAGCGCCGCGTGGGCCATCGAAGGCGCGGCCGTCGTGTGGCTCGGCGTGCGCCAGAAACGCCTGCTGCCGTTCGGCTTCGGGCTGCTGATGCAGGTCGCCGCGGCCGGCGCGTTCTTCACGAGCCTGCTTGGCCCGGCCGACACGGCCGCGCTGCCGGTGCTCAACAGCCCGTATATCGCGATGCTGCTGATCGCGCTCGCCGGCCTGTTCACCGGCTGGTGGCTGCACGGACGCGGCGAAGCGCGCGCCTGGCACGCATGGATGCCCGAGATCGGTGTCGCGGCCGCCGCGTGGGGACTGCTGTGGTGGGTCAGCGGCGGGCTGCACGAGATCCTCGTCCATGCGAGCCGACACGTCGACCTGCATGTCGAGCGCTTCGTCGTCGATACGACCGCGCTGTTCGCGGCCGGCACCGCATGGCTCGCGCACGCCGCGCGCCGGCGGCTCGCGTGGCCGCTCGCCGAATGGCCCGCCCTCGCGCTCGCGCCGGTGCTGGCGCTGCTCGCGCTGCGTGCGTTCGATGCGCACGAAGCGCCGCTGTCGGGCATGGGCGCGTTCGCGTGGCCCGTGGTCGTCGGCGCGGGACTTGCGCTGCTGTGGCGCCAGTCGCGCGGCACGACCGGCGCCGCCGACACGCGCGGTGCGACGCCCTCCGTTGCAGCGCGCCTGCTCGCGCCGCTGCATACGCTGACGTTCTGGACCCTGGGCGGGCTGCTGTCGCTCGAAGGTTTCTGGCGCCTGCGCGCGTTCGTCCCGGAAGGCGCATGGAGCTGGAGCGCATGGGCATACGGCTTCGGCGCGCTGCTCCTGCTCGTGTCGGGCCCGGGCTCGCGCCTGCGCTGGCCCGTCGCGGCGTTCCCGCGCGCCTATCAGGTGTGGGGGGCCGCGCCGCTCGCCGCGCTGCTGTGGCTGTGGAGCCTCGCCACCACGGTGAGCGACGGCGACGCGGCGCCGCTCTTCTGGCTGCCGCTGCTCAATCCGCTCGACGTCGCCCAGGGTCTCGTCTTCGTCGCGTTCGCCGCGTGGCTGCGTCGCCTGAAAGCGCTCGGCATCGCGTGGCATCCGCGCGTCGTCGGCTATCTGGCGATCGCGACCGTGTTCCTGTGGTTCAACGTGCTGATGCTGCGCACGCTGCATCACTGGGCCGGCGTGCCGTACGCATTCGGCGCGATGGCCGAATCGACGCTCGTGCAGGCGTCGGTGTCCGTGTACTGGACGGTCTGCGCGCTCGCCATCACGATCTGGGCCACGCGCCGCGGGCTGCGACCGCTGTGGTTCGTCGGCGCCGCGCTGCTCGCGCTCACGGTCGTCAAGCTGTTCCTGTTCGACCTGTCGCACGTCACCGGCATCGAGCGCATCGTGTCGTTCATCGGCATCGGCGTGCTGCTGCTGTTGATCGGCTATTTCTCGCCGCTGCCGCCGAAGGCCGCCGCGCAACAGGACGGCCGACCATGAAGCGACGCGCCGCCCTGCTCGGGCTGAGCCTGCTCGCGTCGTTCGCGGCGGCCGACGGCGCACCGAACGCCGGACGCGCCATGCAGCGCTTCGCGCTCGACCTCGACGGCAGCGCCGCGTATTACCAGCTCACCGTGCCTCAGCCCGTGTATGCGGCGAGCCGGCGCGACGATCTCGGCGACGTGCGCGTCTTCAACGGCGCGGGCGAGCCGGTGCCGTACTCGCTCGACGCACCCGTCGCGGCCGCGCCCGCCGTGCCGCCGTCCCGCACGCCGGTGCATTGGTTCTCGCTGCCGCCCACGCGCGCCGAACACGGCAACGCGCCGCCCGGCGTGACGGTCGGCCCGGACGGCGCGCTGCGCGCGGCCGTCGCGACGCCTTCGCGCACCCGGCACGGCGCGGATCTCGTCGATCTGTCGCATGCCGACGGCAGCGTCGACGCGCTGCTCGTACACGTGGGCGACGACAGCTACCAGGGACGTGTGTCCGTCGAAGCCAGCGACGACCTTCGCACCTGGCGGCCGCTCGGCAGCACGCAGTTGCTGAAGGTCGGCCGCGGCAACGACATGCTGGTGCAGGAGCGCATCGCGCTCGACGGCGCGGCGCCGCGCTACCTTCGGCTGGACTGGCCCGACGGCGCACCGTCGATCGCATCGGTCGACGTCGAGACGCATCCGCGCGACGCACGCGGCGTCGACACGGCGTCCGTGCCGCGCCAGTGGCGCGACGCCGTGCGGATACGCGCCGGCGCTGCGCCGGGCGAGTATCTGTTCGACACCGACGGCGCGTATCCGGTCGACCGCGTGCGCATCGACCTGCCGCAGCCGAACACCGTCGCGCGCGCGACGCTGCAGAGCCGCGCCGATGCGCAGGGGCCGTGGCGCGACGTCGCGGCCGCCGTGCTGTTCCGGCTGCAGGGCAAGGGCGGCGAGCAGCGCAATCCGCCGCTCGCGTTCGTCGCGAACACGGATCGCGCATGGCGAATCGTCGTCGACATGCGCAACGGCGGGCTCGGCGGCGGCCAGCCGGCCGTCGCGCTCGGCTGGCATCCGGCCGCGCTGACCTTCGTCGCGCGCGGCACGCCGCCGTTTACGCTCGGCGTCGGCGACGCGTCGCTCGTCTCGTCGGCCGTGAGCCGCGACGCACTGCTGGTCGGCATGGTGCCGGAAGTGCGGCCCGCCCGCGTCGGCGCGGCGCTGCCGGCATCGGCGGTCGTGCCGGCGGCGGCGGCCGATGCGGATGCCGGGCGCCGCTACGTGCTGTGGGGCGCGCTGATCGTCGCGGTCGGCGTGCTCGGCGCGATCGCATCGCGTCTCGCGAAAGGCGGCGGCGAGACGCGCAGCCGCGACGAGTAGATCCCGCGGTAACGCGGCTGGCGGAGGTAGCGCATCTCGTGCGCGTCGCGGCGAGCGCAGCGAAGCATCGATCGTTGCCCGCGCAAGCAGCGCGTCGTGCGATGAAAGCGCGTGATGATGCGCGTATCCGGCACGCCCGCCGTTGACACATGCCGCCCCGCGCTCCAGACTCGCCGCTCCGTCACCACGCCGCGAGCGCCCATGATCACCTGCTTCCTTCGCTACGTCGTCGATCCGTACAAACTCGACGAATTCGAAACCTACGGCAAGATGTGGATTCCGCTCGTCGAGCAGTTCGGCGGCACGCATCACGGCTACTTCCTGCCGTCCGAAGGCGCGAGCAACATCGCGCTCGCGATGTTCTCGTTCCCGAGCCTCGCCGAATACGAGCGCTACCGCGAACGCTCGAAGGACGATCCCGCCTGCCAGGCCGCGTTCCGCTACGCGGAGGAAACCCGGTGCATCGTCAGCTACGAGCGCAGCTTCTTCCGGCCGGTGTTCGAGTAACGGGCCGCGCCCCTGCGCATCGCACCCCGTTTTCCGGCCGAGAACGAAAAAAGGCCCCGCCAGCATCCGCGCGGCGGGGCCAACCCATGTCAGTAGAGACATCATGGAGGAGACGAGCCCATCTTATCGAGCGTGGCGCACCGTCCCAACCAAGCATTTCTGCTATCGATCTGCGGGGCCGCGCACACGCTTGCCGTCGCCGCGCGGCATATCGATAGAACGAAAAGTCGTTTTCAGAGTGGCGACGGGGTCGTTACCATCTGGTTTTAAGCCTGTGCTTAGCCGGGCAAGCCATTCCCGAGGAGCGCCCCTTGACTGCATTCGATCAACACCGCCGCCCGTTCGTCGTCGGCATCGGCGGGACCACCCGAGCCGCGTCGTCCACCGAACGCGCGCTGTCGTTCGCACTGCGCGGTGCGCAAGCCGCCGGCGCGCGCACGCGCCTCTTCGACGGCCCGTTCCTGCATACGCTGCCGCACTACGCGCCCGAACACAAAACGCTGACCGACGCGCAGCGCGAGCTGATCGACGCCGTGCGTCAGGCCGACGCGATCATCATCGCCACGCCCGGCTATCACGGCGGCGTGTCCGGTCTCGTGAAGAACGCGCTCGACACGCTCGAGGAGCTGCGCGCGGACGACCGCCCGTATCTCGACGGCCGTGCGGTCGGTTTGATCGTCACCGCGTACGGCTGGCAGGCGGCCGGCACCGTACTGACGTCGCTGCGCTCGATCGTCCATGCGCTGCGCGGCTGGCCGACGCCATTCGGCGCCACCGTCAACACGCTGGAAACCCGCTTCGAAAGCGCCGATAGCTGCTCGGATCCGAAGGTCGTCGCGCAACTCGAGACGGTCGGTGCGCAAGCCGCCGAATTCGCGCTCGCGTTCGCGTCGCATCGTGCGGCCTCGCATGCGGCATCGGTCGATGCGCTCGCACCCGTGCTGAAAGTCGCCAACCAGTAACCTCCGCATTCCGCCGCGCGCCCTCGTTCGACAGGATTCGACGAGGGCGTGCGCCGCCTCTTCCGACGCGTGGCGAGGTGCCGGGGCGCGCCGCCACGCCTCCCGAAAGCACGATTCCCGCGCACCGCCCCGATAACGATTCAGCCCCGCGCGTCATTTGCATTGGCCGAAAGATTGGTTCACGCAGGCGGCCCGTTTTCGTACGCTGAAAGCCCGAACTTTTTTACGCGCCACCCCATGAACCGTACGATCCGCTACAAGGGCTACGAAGTCGCTCCCGCTGCCGCCCGGTTGCCGAACGGGCTGTTCGCCGCCAACCTGACGATCGAACGCGCAAGCGGCGGGCCGTCGCCGCGCTCCGTGTCGTTCGACGCAATCGATTTCTTCTTCGAGGAAGAACACGCCCTCGCCTACGCGTCACGCTGGGGCCGCCTCTGGGTCGACACGAACGCGTGAGCGCGACGCACGCGGGGCCGGCGTGCCCATGGCCGCTCGAAAATACGCGATGACGGAAGCTGTGCAAGAATCTTTCGATCCGTAATCGCATAACAATAGCCATGACCGACACGCTGCAGGAAGAGCATGCAGCCGCAGATCACGCGATGCGCAACTGGACCTTCGAGAGGCAAGGCCCGGTCCGAATCGGTTCCGATGCGCACAAGCAGATGTTCTGTCGGATGCTGCTCGACACACACAACCCGTACAAGCCGGCCGTGATCGACTGGCCGGCGCTCCAGCCGGCCGAACTCCGGCGGCTCACGTCGCTGCCGATCTGGGACATCGCCGTGCAAACCGAAGGCCGCGCGTCGATCCGCGTGGCGACCTACGCCGCGACGGTCGACGATCCGCTGCTGCGCCGCGCGCTCGAGATGGACGGCGGCGAGGAAGCTCGCCATAAAGTCGTGCTATCGAAGCTCGTCGAAGCTTACGGCATCCGGCTCGCGCCAGAGCCGCCCTACCCGGCGCCGACCGATCCCGAATGGTCGTGGATGGTCACGGGCTTCAGCGAGTGCATCGACAGCTTCTTCGCGTTCGGCCTGTTCCGTTCCGCGCAGCGCTCCGGCTATTTCCCGCCCGAACTCGTCGAAACCTTCGAACCGGTGATCCAGGAAGAAGGCCGCCACATCCTGTTCTTCGTGAACTGGTTCGCGTGGCACTGGCGCAACCTGCCGTGGTGGCGCCGGCCGTGGTTCTTCGTACGCGTCGCGGCCGTCTGGGTGCACCTGATCCGCGAGCGCATCGGCATTGCGCGCGGCATCGACGCCGATGGCGTCGCGCACGACGCGAACTTCCCGGCAACGAGCACCGCCGACATCGGCGATGCGCTGAACCCGCGCGAGCTGATCGAGCTGTGTCTCGCGGAGAACGACCGTCGGATGGCCGGTTACGACGAGCGCCTGCTGCGCCCGATGTTCGTGCCGCGGATGGCGCGGCTCGCGCTGCGGTTCATGAAGAAGTAAGACCGTGGGATTGCCGGTTGCCGGATCCGGCAATCGGCAATCGTCTCGTCCGCGGAACACCGTCACTGGCACGCTCGAGGTTCGCAAAGGCTGTCCTGCGGGTGGCACTCGCTATCGGCACGACCGAATCGCTTTTCAGGCACTGCGTTTTCTTGACATGCGTCGTCACGCTAACGTACGTTATGTTCCGCGATGACAGGCCGGCTCTGGCCGTACCGGGAATGTCACCGCACGCGTCGCGACAGGGCTGACGGTTCGTGAGTCACGCCGTGGCACGGCCGGATCGTATGGTTTCCCACACACAACTACTCAGGATTCCAAATGAAATCGATTACCCATGCCTTGGCCGGAATCTTCCTTGCCAGCGCAGCCGGTGCCGCATTCGCCGCCGGCTCCTCCATCTCCTTGCAATGCAGCTCGCCCTCCGGTGGCCAATGTACCGCCACCGGCACGACAACGCCGCTGAACATCCCGTCGACGAACCTTGTCTTCATGTGGCAAGGCCGCAATATCACGATGACTCCGATCGATGCGCATACGGTCAACGTTCAGTGTCTGACCAACCAGGCTGGATTGCTGACCGCGCTGGCCGGATCGAGTGCGACGCAGGGGCCGTCCGCCACCGTGGCCATCGACTGTACGCCCGCGGCGAGACCGTGACGGCGGCCACACTCGTTCGGCACGTCGGCATGTAAGCGCAAGGATCGCCCGTGCTTCCGGAACGGGGGCACGGAATCGAACCCGCGTGGTTCCGCCTCGGCCAGCAGGTGTCCTGCTTGCGGGCGTCGATGCCTCGAGCGCGTAGTCACTCAATCGCACGGCTCATGCCCTCGCACCAACCTGCATCCACCTCCCGGATGTCGCGTCCCCGACACAGTTGTACCCGCCCCTTTTAGTCCGGCACACGGGCAAATTGTCGCCCCCCTGATCTGACAATTGGGGAGCCCTCGCCGACGCGCCCGGGACGACGCGTTCAACAATCTGTCGATGTCCGACAGGAAACCGCCACGGGCTGCCTTCCGGTGATTGTTTAGCGCCTCTCTTTCCGCCTCCACGCCGATCCTGTCAATAGGACAAATCCGAAATAAGAATGCTTGAGCGCCGGTCAATTGACCGTAGCACTTTTTTACAAATTCGGCGACCGCGCCTGCCCGGAACGCCCGTCAGACGGGCGCTGGCGTTGGCCAGAATGCGCAATTCAGCACAGCCGGCGATGCAATTTTTCTATTTAAATTTATTTAAAGATAATCCATCAAAGCAAAAATAAATTTTTACAGAATATAATTTAATAAATTAACTTAATTCAAGAAGCATCAACCCTCGACCACCAAATTTACATTACAGAATTGAAAGAATTTGCCACCCCGCAAACGTTTGCTATTTCATTTGTCTTACTTTTGAGACGTTTGCTTGGAGCGCCCACTCCACAAAAATATCTTAAATCATTGATTTTTATAGCGAATTTCGCCTTGGCCCGAAGAAACTCAAACCCTACACGACACATTCTTACATCCTTCAAAACCATTCTTCGTTGACGCATCAAAACATGACCCATTAACCATCTTTTAACTTTCAAAACCCTCTATTTATCACTCTTTATCAATCTATAAAAACCACCTCCAATAAACTCCGCCCATCAATTTTGAGATTCGCGCGAGCGCACGGAGTAATCCTCTAACGAAAGAGACCGGTGTGTGGCGTGCACATTTGGAGGTAGCAGGACATGAACCGCACATACCGCTCGATCTGGAACGAAGCCCTTGGCGCCTGGGTCGCGGCATCGGAACACGATTCGGCACGGGGCAAGCCGAACAAGTCGGCCGTCGTGAAGGCCGTTGCAGCCGCCGTGCTCGTCGCTGGGGCGGGCGTCGCGCATGCGCAGTATGTGGCAGGCAATAGCGGGGGCGGCGTCTCCGCAACGGGCGCACAGTCGATCGCGATCGGCGGCAACAACGGGAGCACGACGACGGCCAGCGGTTCGACGTCGATTGCAATCGGCGCGAACGCAACGGCGTCGGGCAACTATTCGCAGGCTTTCGGCCAGGCCACGACGGCGACCGGCGCAAGCGCGATCGGCATCGGCTCGGGCGCGAAGGCGCTGAATACGGGTGCGACGGCCGTTGGCAACGACTCCACGGCGTCGGGCAGCAGCTCGATTGCAATCGGCGGCGGCAACAGTTCAGGCTCGGGCGGTGCCGTTGCAGCCGGCACCAACGCTATTGCTTTGGGCCGCTTCTCCAACGTCAACTCGGCAACGACGTCGGGTATCGCGATCGGCTCGAACGCGGCCGTGACGTCGGCAGGCACCAACGGCACGGCACTCGGTTCGGCGGCCACCGCGGCCGGCTCCGGCGCATCCGCCATCGGCAATGCCGCGACGGCAACCGGCACCAACGCCCTGGCACTCGGCGGCACGGCCAACTACGCGTCCAGCGTCGCGATCGGTGCAGGCAGCGTGACCGGCGCTGCGGCACCGAGCGGGACGGGTTACCTGACCGGCAGCACCGCACCGCTGTCGGAAGTGTCCGTCGGCAGTTCGACGGCACTGCGCCGTATCACCAACGTCGCCGACGGCTCGGCACCGCAGGACGCGGTCACCGTCGCCCAGCTCAGCACCGGCATGAGCACGACCACGAGCGCGATCGGCAGCCTGTCGACTTCGACGTCGACCGGCCTTTCGTCGGCTAACAGCTCGATTTCGTCCCTCTCGACCTCGACCTCGACTGGCATCAATTCGCTGTCCACCGGCATCAGTTCGGCAAACAGCTCGGTCACTTCGCTTTCGTCGTCCACGTCGACCGGTCTGTCGTCGGCCAACAGCTCCATCACGTCTCTGTCGACCTCGACTTCGACCGGCATCAACTCGCTGTCCACCGGCATCAGTTCGGCAAATAGCTCGGTCACGTCCCTTTCGTCGTCCACGTCGACCGGTCTGTCGTCGGCCAACAGCTCCATCACGTCTCTGTCGACCTCGACTTCGACCGGCATCAACTCGCTGTCCACCGGCATCAGTTCGGCAAACAGCTCGGTCACGTCCCTTTCGTCGTCCACGTCGACCGGCCTGTCGTCGGCCAACAGCTCCATCACGTCTCTGTCGACCTCGACTTCGACCGGCATCAACTCGCTGTCCACCGGCATCAGCTCGGCTAACAGCTCGGTCACATCCCTTTCGTCGTCCACATCGACCGGCCTGTCGTCGGCCAACAGCTCCATCACGTCTCTGTCGACCTCGACTTCGACCGGCATCAACTCGCTGTCCACCGGCATCAGCTCGGCTAACAGCTCGGTCACATCCCTTTCGTCGTCCACATCGACCGGCCTGTCGTCGGCCAACAGCTCCATCACGTCTCTGTCGACCTCGACTTCGACCGGCATCAACTCGCTGTCCACCGGCAT